>JAJTBK010000030.1 GCA_021286965.1 Comamonadaceae bacterium
GTGCTTGGCCACCTTGTAGCCAGCCCCCCAAATCCTGTTATTTTCGTTATAGAAATCGGCCACCACACGCTGCGGCTTGGCGTCTTTGACAAAACCGCTGGAGCCAATGGCAAAGGGCTGGTTGGCAGCATCGACGAACAACTGCGTTTTGAGGAAATCGTCGTTAATGAGGGACACCTTGGAGTCAAAAATGACGGTGCCAACCTCGTCGTCTGCAGACTTGCCGTCAAGGAACAGGTGCGTAGCAGCCGAGGCCAAATCGAAGCGGGTATAGGTATTCGTGACCGACGTGCTCATGGAGCCGCTGGCATCGAGCACCAGCATGACCGACGCCGGATCCTGGGACGACTGCGCTGCGCCGAAAGAGGCCAGCGGCAAAGCCGCGCCAGTCGCTTTGTTGCTCACACTCACAGCAGCTTGCGACAGACCCAGCACGGTTTTGTTGGTTTTGGTATCGGTGACGGAGAAAGCCAGGCCGCCATTGCCGGTGTACTGGATGGCGCTGATCGCCAGCTGGGCATTGTTCGGCACGGGCGAGGCCAAGGCTGTGGGCGCGTTAAAGCCAGAGACACCGACCGTCAAAGGCTGGTAACCATTGACCGCCACCTTCATGCTCGTGACGGCGTTGGCAACCAATCCATTAAAAAGACCACATTCGTCTGTGGTCAATGTGCCCACCTTCGCGCCGCTGGCATCGAGCAGATCAATGACAAATTTTGCCAACGGGTAGTAGCCATCGGGAACATCGCAGCCTGCCACCAGCTTGGCGGCCACTGCCGTCGGGGAAAGCAGCTGCGCCAGCTTGGGGGCAACAGCCGCCGGATCTTGCGGCAGCACCAACTGGCCCGCCAGTTGTTTTTGCGTTGCTGGCGGGGTGGGAGTGGGGTTGGTGGTGGGCCCATCACTACCACCACCACAGCCAACGAGCACCAGGGAGGCCACCAGGCCACCCACTACTTGCAATGCCAGAACTTTTTTCACACAAACTCCTCTCAGTCAGGTTTAACAAAAATGAACCATCTCTTTGCGGTACGCGTTTTTACATACACATAAACCACAAGTCAAGTTTGTAACAACCTGAAAACCAAGAAAAAAGCCTCTAACCCAATCCCATCCAGCGTGAGCAGCTATTAAAAATATAGCTAGCGTGCGCTCGTCGCCAGCCGCAGCGCCAGCCCCAGAAAGACCAGCCCCGCCGTGCGCTGCAGCCACTGCTGGGCGCGGGCCGAGCGCTGCAGCAGGGCGCCAAAATGCCCCGAAAACAGGGCGATGGCGCCGAACACCAACAGCGTGGCGAGCATGAACACCAGCCCCAGCAGCAGGATTTGCGGCGCCACGCTGCCGCGTGCCGGGTCGGCGAACTGGGGCAGGAAGGCGAGGAAGAAAATCAGCACCTTGGGGTTGCTCAGGTTCATGAGCACACCCCGCCCCACCATGCGCAGCGCGCCTGCGGCAGGCCGGCCTGACGGCACTGCAGCCGGGCAGGCGCTGGCGGCGGCGGGCGCGCGCAGCGCCTGCCAGGCCAGGTACGCCAGGTAGGCCGCGCCCACGAACTTGAGCAGGGTAAAAGCCAGGCTCGATGCCGCCAGCAGCGCTGCCAGCCCGAGAGCCACAGCACTGGTGTGCACCACCAGCCCCAGGCACAGCCCGAGCACCACGCACAGCCCGGTGCGCCAGCCGTGCTGCGCCGACTGCAGCAGTACGAACAGGTTGTCCGGCCCCGGGGTCAGGGCCAGCACCACGGCAATGCCAAAGAACGCGATCAAAGTATCAGGAGTAGGCATGGCAGGCCATTCAACGGCTGGGCAGGATGAAAACACGCGGGCGCGGCTGGCAGCCGGGGCCATCGAAGGGGCCGCTGTCTTGCACCCAGCCGGAGCCGGGCGAGGTCTGGGCGCAGACGCGGGCGTTGTCGATGGTGCTGCGCCAGTAGTACCAGGGCGCAGGGGCGGCCAGGGCCAGCTGGGCGCCGAGCAGGCCCAGAAGGCCCAGCGCAGCGGCTGCGGCTACGGCAGCGGCCCACCAGCGGGAGGGGGATTGGCGACGGAGCATGGCCGCCATGCTAGCCCAGCGCCAGCGCCGCCACGCCGGCGGCAATCAGCAGCGCCCCGCCCAGGCGGGCCAGGCGTGCGCCCTCACCGAGCAGGTGGCCGCCGATCAGGGCGGCGAACAGCATCGACACCTCGCGCGCCGGCGCCACCAGCGACAGCGGCGCCTGGCGCATGGCAAACAGCACCAGCACGTAGGCGATGGGGCTGAACGCCGCCACCACCAGCGCTGCGCGCCACTGCACGCGCCACAGGCTGCGCGCCGCCGGCAGGTCGCGCAGCACGACCGGGGCCAGCAGCGCCAGGCGCACGAAGTTGCCCACGTAGTCCACCAAAATAGGCGAGAGCAGCAGCCACTTGACGGCGTAGCCATCGACCACGGTGTAGGCGGCGATGAAGGCGCCGGTCAGCAGGCCGTAGCGCAGGCCGGCGCGCAGGCGCTGCTGCTGCGCCGCCGCCTGGCTGTGGGCGCTGCGCCACAGGGCCGGGCCGCCAGCAATCAAAAACACGCCGCCGACCACCGCCACGATGCCCAGGCCACCGAGCCAGCCCGGGCGCTCGCCCAGCAGCACGATGGCGACCAGCGAGGACAGCAGCGGCCCGGTGCCACGCGCCAGCGGGTAGACCACGGTCAAGTCCGCCCGGCGGTAGCCGCGCAGCAAAATCACGTAGTACAGCACGTGCAGCAGGCCGCTGACGGCGACCACCGCCCACTCCTGCGCACCCCACTGCGGCAGCGCGCTGCGCCCGAGCCACCAGCCCAGCGGCGCCCACAGCAGCGCCATCAGGGCCGAGGTGAAGAAGGCGAAGCGCGCATCGCCACCGGCCTTCTTGGCAAC
>JAJTBK010000036.1 GCA_021286965.1 Comamonadaceae bacterium
GCCCAGGCGGCTCAGGGCGCGCTCGGCTGCATAGCGGCCCACGGCCTCGGGCGCCGCCAGGTCGGCCGCGCTGCGCTGCGAGCTGTACCAGGCATCGCGCTGCATCTCGCCATGGCGCCCCGGCAGCGAGGCAATCGGCGCCACCGACAGGCTGTGGCGCGAGCTGGCGTAGCCACCGCGAAAGCCGCGCGTGTGCGCGCTGAAGAAATGGCTTTGCTGCACCGACACGCCCGCGCCCTCGCTGTTGGTGATGCGCCGATCGGTATCGAGCGCCGCCTGCTCGCACTGCAGCGCCAGGCGCGCGGCCTGCTCGCTGTCGATGGCCCAGGGGTGAAACAGCTGCAGGTCGCGATGGCTGGCCTCGGGGGCGATGTCGGCCGCATCGGGCAGGCCGGCCACCGGGTCTTCGGCCGTGAAGCGGGCAATGTCGTAGGCCGCCTGCACGGTTTGCACGATGGCGGCGCGGGAAAAGTCGGAGGTGCTGGCATTGCCCCGGCGCTGGCCGAGGTACACCGTCACGCCCAGGGATTTATCGCGGTTGCGCTCCACCGTTTCGAGCTCGCCCTTGCGCACGCTCACCGACAGGCCGCAGCCCTCGCTGGCCTCGGCGCCAGCATCGGTGGCGCCGAGTTTCTTCGCCTGGGCCAGTGCCTGATCGACCAAATCGGCAAAAAAATCGCGGGAATAGCTAAAGCCGCTGTCGGCTGCGGACGGGGAGACATGGGGTTTTTTCATAGCGGCGGCTATGATACTTGCCACCCGACAGGCTGCCCGCGCAGCACCCACGCCCTGCGCCACTGCGCCCCAGGGCGTTTTTCATTCTGGCTCCACCATGTCACGCAAACCCCAAAAAGGCTATTACGTCAAAGGCCGCTTCGTCGCCGAAGGCAGCGAACTCGACCTGCAGTACAAGGCCGAACTCAAAGGCACGACCGAGGCCAGTAAAACCGACCTCAAGCGCGAAAGCGACGCCCTGCAAACCATGGGCAAAGAGCTGCTGACGCTGCGCACCGACCTGCGCCAGCGCCTGCAGCTGCCCGACAAGCTGCTCGACGCCCTGGCCGAAGCGCAGCGCATCACCGCCTTTGAAGGCAAGCGCCGCCAGATGCAGTTCGTCGGCAAGCTCATGCGCAAGCTCAGCGAAGACGAAATTAACGCCATCGAAGCCGCCCTGCACGAGCAGCGCCACGGCAGCGCCGAAGAAAAGCTCTCCCTGCACCTGGCAGAGCACTGGCGCGAGCGCCTGAGCGCCGACGACCAGGCGCTGACCGCCTGGAGGAGCGAATTCCCCGCCACCGACGCGCAGCAGCTGCGCGCCCTGGTGCGCCAGGCGCGCAAGGATGCCCCGGGGGCGCACGCCGCCGCCGTGGCCGAAGCCGAGGGCCTGGCACCGCGCAAGGGCCGCGCCTACCGCGAGCTGTTCCAACTGGTACGAACCCAGCTAGACAGTGCCCAGGACGCCTCCCAGAATGGCAGCTCCACCCCCGAGGAGCCAGGCCATGACTAAAACGCACACCCCGCCGCCCGAGCCGGTCAAGATCGGCATCGTCTCCATCAGCGACCGCGCCAGCAGCGGCACCTACGAAGACAAGGGCCTGCCCGCGCTGCACGACTGGCTCAAGCGCGCGCTGCAAAACCCCATCGCCTTCGAGCCGCGCCTGATCCCCGACGAGCGCGAGCGCATCAGCGCCACGCTCATCGAGCTCGTCGATGCCGGCTGCTCCCTGGTGCTGACCACCGGCGGCACCGGCCCGGCGCTGCGCGACGTCACGCCCGAGGCCACGCTGGCCGTGGCCGACAAGGAAATGCCGGGGTTTGGCGAGCAAATGCGCCGCATCGGCCTGCACTTCGTGCCCACCGCCATCCTCTCGCGCCAGGTGGCCGTCATCCGGGGCCAAAGCCTGATCATCAACCTGCCGGGCCAGCCCAAGTCCATCGCCGAAACCCTGGAGGGCCTCAAGGACGACACCGGCACCAGCCTGGTGCCCGGCATTTTTGCCGCCGTGCCCTACTGCATCGACCTCATCGGCGGCCCCTACCTGGAGACGCACGAGTCCGTCTGCAAAGCCTTCCGCCCCAAGGGCGCGCAAAGGCCGGTGCGCTAAAACTACCCCCCT
>JAJTBK010000041.1 GCA_021286965.1 Comamonadaceae bacterium
AGCCTGTCCAAGCTCAAGGGCACCTACACCGACAAACTGGCGCAGCTCGCCCAGCCGCGCACCGGGCGCGTGCACACGCACTACGCGCAGGCCGTGGCCGTGACCGGGCGGCTGTCGAGCAACGAGCCCAACCTGCAGAACATCCCCGTGCGCACGCCCGAGGGCCGGCGCATCCGCGAGGCCTTCATCGCCCCGCCCGGGCGCCTCATCGCCAGCTGCGACTACTCGCAGATCGAGCTGCGCATCATGGCGCACCTGAGCGGCGACGCCGCCCTGTTGCACGCTTTCCAGCAGGGCCAGGACGTGCACCGGGCGACGGCGGCGGAAGTCTTTGGCGTCGGCCTCGAGCAGGTCACGAGCGAGCAGCGGCGCTACGCCAAGACCATCAACTTCGGCCTCATCTACGGCATGAGCAGCTACGGCCTGGCCAAGAGCCTGGGCATCGACAACCAGGCGGCGAAGAACTACATCCAGCGCTACTTCGAGCGCTACCCCGGCGTGCTGCAGTACATGGAAGAAACCAAGGCACGCGCCAAGTCCCTGGGCTACGTCGAGACCGTGTTCGGCCGGCGCCTGTACCTGCCCGAGATCAATTCGCCCAACGGCCCGCGCCGCGCTGGCGCCGAGCGCGCCGCCATCAACGCGCCGATGCAGGGCACGGCTGCCGACCTCATCAAGATGGCCATGGTGGCGGTGCAGCAGCAGCTCGATGCGCAGCAGCCGGACATCCTGATGCTGATGCAGGTGCACGACGAACTGGTGTTCGAGCTGCCCGAGGCCGCCGCCGACTGGCTGCGCCGCGAAGTGCCGCGCACCATGGCCGGCGTGGCCGAACTCAAGGTGCCGCTGCTGGCCGAAGTCGGCCTGGGCGCCAACTGGGAAGCGGCGCACTGATGGCGCCGCGCCCCTCCCTCGCGGCCCAGCTGACGCCCGCCACCCGCATGGGCCTGTCGATTGCCGTTGCCACCGGGCTGTACGGCATCTCGTTTGGCGCCCTGGCGGTGGCAGCGGGGCTTTCGCTGGCGCAGGCGCAGGCGCTGAGCCTGCTGATGTTCACCGGTGGTTCGCAGTTCGCCTTCATCGGCGTGCTCGCCAGTGGCGGCGCCGGCGCCTCGGCCCTGGGCGCGGCCACCCTGCTCGGGGTGCGCAACGCCGTGTACGGAATGCAGATGCAGCGCCTGCTGGGCCTGCGCGGCTGGCGGCGCTGGCTGGGCGCGCACGTCACCATCGACGAATCCGCCGCCACCGCCGTCAGCCAGGCCGACGCGGCCGAGCAGCGGCGCGGCTTCTGGGTTGCCGGCCTGGGGGTGTTCGTGCTCTGGAACGCCTGCACCCTGCTGGGCGCGGTGCTGGGCGATGCGCTGGGCGATCCGCGCCGCTACGGCCTCGATGGTGCGGCCGTGGCCGCCTTCCTCGGCCTGCTGTGGCCGCGCCTGCACGCGCGCGAGCCGGTGGCCCTGGCCTGCGGCCTGGCCGCCACCTTGGCCGTGCCCTGGGTGGCGCCGGGTCTGCCGATCGTGCTGGCAGCGGCGCTGGGCGCTGCCTGGGGCGCCTGGCGCGGTGGCCACGGGGGCGCGCCATGAATGGCCTGAACTTCGGCCTGGATGTGGGCCTGGATGTAGGTCTGTGGGGCTGGATCGTGCTGGCCGCGCTGCTCGCTTGGGGCACCAAGCTGCTGGGCTACTTCATTCCCGCCCGCTGGCTGGCGCAGCCGCGCGTGGCGCACGCTGCCGCCAGCATGACGGTGGCGCTGCTGGCGGCGCTGGTGGCGCTCAACACCCTGGCCGACGGCCAGCGGCTGCAGCTGGACGCCCGCTTGGGTGCCCTGGGCGTGGCCGCGCTGGCGCTGTGGCTGCGCGCGCCGTTTTTGCTGGTGGTGCTGCTCGGGGCCGGGGCCTCGGCGCTGCTGCGCTGGTGGTGAGCGCACGCGAGCGCCGCAGTTTTGGGACAATGGCGGCCTTTTTTTAGACATTTTT
>JAJTBK010000112.1 GCA_021286965.1 Comamonadaceae bacterium
GGGGCCTGGGCGAACGACGACACGGCAAAGAAACCGGCCAGCAGGGCTGCAAAAAGCTTGTTCATGGTGAAATCCTTCACACTGAGGTTGACAGTCCGGCAACGCGCCAGACTTAGGCTTTCAACGATGACCCGGGGCCGCGCGCTGACGGCTTTTCCACCCCAATTGCAACAAAGAGTACGCCACCTCGGGGCGTAAAATCCGGCCCCCCTTTGACCTGCCCGATCACCACGGGCCACCACCATGATCCGCCTGTCCGAACTGCGCCTGCCCCTGGCCGCGCTGCCCACCGACCCCGACACCCACCCCATCGATGCCCTGCGCGCCGCCGCCGCCCAGCAGCTGGGCCTTGCGCCCGCCGCCATCGCGCAGCTGCAGGTGTTCAAGCGCAGCTTCGACGCGCGCAAGGCCGAGCTGCTGGCGGTGTACATCGTCGATGCCACCCTGGCCGAGCCGGCGCAGGAAGCGGCCCTGCTGGCGCAGCACACCCACAATCCGCACATCCAGCCCACGCCCGACATGGCCTGGCAGCCGCCCCCCCAGGCCCCGGCGGGCCTGGCCGAGCGCCCGGTGGTGGTGGGCTTTGGCCCCTGCGGCATTTTTGCCGCGCTGGTGCTGGCGCAAAGGGGCTTCAAGCCCATCGTGCTCGAACGCGGCAAAGCCGTGCGCGAGCGCACGCAGGACACCTGGGGCCTGTGGCGCAAGCGCACGCTCGACCCCGAATCGAACGTGCAGTTCGGCGAAGGCGGCGCGGGCACGTTTTCCGACGGCAAGCTCTACAGCCAGATCAAGGACCCGCGCCACCTGGGGCGCAAGGTGCTGCAGGAGTTCGTCGCCGCCGGTGCGCCGGCAGAAATTTTGTACGAGGCGCACCCGCACATCGGCACCTTCCGCCTGGTGAAGATGGTGGAGCACCTGCGCGCGCAGATCATTGCCCTGGGCGGCGAAATCCGCTTCGCGCAGCGCGTCGATGGCCTGGTGCTGGACGAGGCACGCCAGCTGCGCGCCCTGCGCGTGCGCGACCTGGCCACGGGCACCGAACACGAGCTGCCCACGCGCCACGCCGTGCTGGCCCTGGGCCACAGCGCGCGCGACAGCTTTGCCATGCTCTGGCGCCTGGGCGTGCAGATGCAGGCCAAGCCGTTTTCGGTGGGCGTGCGCATCGAACACCCGCAAACCGTGATCGACGCCGCCCGCTGGGGCCGGCACGCGGGCCACCCGCTGCTGGGCGCAGCCGACTACAAGCTGGTGCACCACGCCCGCAATGGCCGCAGCGTGTACAGCTTTTGCATGTGCCCCGGCGGCACCGTGGTGGCCGCCACCAGCGAACCGGGCCGCGTCGTCACCAACGGCATGAGCCAGTATTCCCGCGCCGAGCGCAACGCCAACGCCGGCATGGTGGTGGGCGTGGCGCCCGAAGACTATCCGCAGGACGCCGCCGCCTTCGAGGCCGCCTTCGGCGAGCCCCTGGGCGCGGGCAGCCTGCCAGCGGGCACGCCGCACCCGCTCTCGGGCATCGTGCTGCAGCGCCAGTTGGAGGCGCAGGCGTTCGTGCTCGGCGGGGGCGACTACAGCGCCCCGGCGCAGCGGGTGGGCGACTTCCTGGCGGGGCGCGCCTCTACGGCGCTGGGCAGCGTGCAGCCCTCCTACCAGCCCGGCGTGCACCTGTGCGACCTGGCCCAGCTGCTGCCCGCCTACGCCGTGGCTGCCATGCGCGAGGCCCTGCCCGCCATGGCGCGCAAGATCAAGGGCTACGACATGCCCGACGCCGTGCTCACAGCGGTGGAGACGCGCACCTCATCGCCCCTGCGCATCGACCGGGGTGAGGATTTTCAAAGCTGCAACACCCCCGGCCTGTACCCGGCGGGCGAGGGCGCGGGCTACGCCGGCGGGATTTTCTCGGCGGGCGTGGACGGTATCAAGGTGGGCGAAGCCGTGGCGCGGGCGATGGTGGAGGCATAAAAAAAACGGCGCTGGCC
>JAJTBK010000113.1 GCA_021286965.1 Comamonadaceae bacterium
GGACGTCTTTCACTAAAGGATGAAGTCCAGACAAGGCGAGTTTTCTCGACGGTCTTCTGCCCACTTTCGACGAGGGTGATGCAGGTGATACGGTGTCGCCCAAGGCTTTTTGCTTAGAAATGACTTGCTGCGTATTGCCGACCGATATTCCCGGCTCCCAAGTGGTCATATCGCCAGGTCGTGCCGGTGGGAGCGCAGGTCGGTCGGGCGCCCGCCCTAATTCACGTTGCGTCCAATACCCTGGCCCGGGTCTTGGAACCCGAAGCTCGGTGCACACCCGTGCCATGTAGCTCGATGAGATACCGAATTTTTCTGCGAGCCTGAGCATCGGTGTCGCCCAAACGAGCTCATATAGCTGCTCTCTCGTGAGAGGGACTTTGACGGGAGCAGTAGGCTGTTGAGGGCTATCGGCTGGACTCTGAACTGTGTTCATATTGGCACCTGTCGGCTCGCACTAGGTCAGCACTTGTTTGTCGGTTTTTAGGGGGCCCTCAAAACTTCGGACCAAGAGTAGTTTGTCGGAATGGATTGCTCCTAAACAGTGATTTCATAGGGAAAGCTGGGTCAGGAGTCGTTTGTAGTGTTCCACCGCTCGATGGCACGCTGATCGCCCGTGACCAGCGCCGCCACCACCCCGGCACTGCGCACTGCCCGCAGCTGCGCCCCGGGGGCCTCATCGGGCGCTGGCAGCAGCCGCTGCACGATGGCGTCGCGCACCCCCTGGCGCAGGCGCTCGAGCGGGTAGCGCCAGCTGCTGGCCAGCAACTGCGGCGGCGCCACGCGGGCGCCGGTGCGCACCGCACCCACGGCCTGCACGCCCTGCTCCCACTGCCAGAGCTCGTAGTCAAAGCCATGCGGGTTGCGCGTGCCGTGCGGCGCCTTCAGGCGCACGTTGAACTCCCATTGCTGGCCAGCCTGCAAAAAAGGCAGTGCGGCGCCCGCCCCCGGCTCGGTGTACCAGCCCAGCTCGATCAGCGGCGGCAGGCGCTGCACCTGGCCGCCCGGCAACACCTGCTCGGGCACGAAACGAAAGCGCAGCCCCCAGGCGCTGGCCTGGGGCATGGCCGCAATCGTGCAGCGCAGGCGCAGATCCTGGCCCTCCAGGGCGGGATCGAGCGCCTCCCCCAGGTAGGCCCGTGCCCGCAGGCCGGTCGTCCCGGCCATGACCAGGGCCGCCACGAGGCACCAGACCCAGGGCCAGCGCGTGCGCTGCGCCAGCCCTGCCAGCAAAAGCCCCAGCGCCAGCAGGCCGAGATAGCCGCTGGCTGGCCACAGCTGCGGCTGCTGCAACTGCAGCGCGGCACCGGCGAGCAGGCCGCCCAGCAGCCATGGCAGGCGCAGCGGCTTCATGCCGCCGTCGCCCTGCAGCTATGTAACACTTGCCGTTTTCTTTGTTCGCCCATTGGAGACTACCGACCATGAACGTCTATGAACAACTCAAAGCCCTGGACATCACCCTGCCGCCCGTGGCTGTGCCGGCCGCAGCTTATGTGCCTTACGTGCAAACGGGCAATCTGGTTTTCCTCAGTGGCCACATCGCACGCCAGGACGGCAAGCCCTGGGTCGGGCAGCTTGGGCGCGACATGACCACGGCGCAAGGCCAGGCCGCTGCCCGTGCCATCGCCATCGAGCTCATGGGCACACTGCAAG
>JAJTBK010000130.1 GCA_021286965.1 Comamonadaceae bacterium
GTTGCAGGCAGCCCTCGACGCCTACTACGAACTGCTGGCGGCGCAGGAGCTGGCGGCGCAGGCCGAGGCGATTGCGCGCGACATGGCCCAGCTCGAACACAGCGCACGCCAGCGCGTGCAGGCCGGCGACCTCGCCGCCCAGGACGGCGCACGCACCGCCATCGAGGCCGAGCGGGCCCGCAGCGACAGCCAGGCCGCCGCCCTGGCGCAACAACAGGCAGCGCTGGCCCTGGCGCAGCGGCTCGGGCGCAGCCCGGCGCTGACCGCCAGCAGCGGCGACTGGCCGGCGCAGGTCGAGCTGCCGCACCGCGCCGACCTGGCGGCGCTGGTGCAGGCGCGGGCCGGCGTGCGTGCGGCGCAGCTGCGCGTGCAGGCAGCGCAGGCGGCGCTCGACGGCGCGCAGGCGCTGCGCAAGGCGGACGTGACGCTGGGCGCCTCCTACGACCACTTCCCCGGCACCTCGACGCGCCTGCTGGAGCTGCGCGCGCAGTTTCCGCTGCAGTGGGGCTACCAGTTCGAGGGCGAGATCAGCCGCGCCCAGGCGGTGCTGGCGCAGGCCGAGGTGCAGCACGCCCAGGCCGAGCACCTGGCGCTGCTCGATCTGCAGGGCCTGCAGGCGAGCGCCGCCAACGCCGCCGAGCGCGCGCGCAGCTACCAGGAGCGCATCGTGCCGCAGGCGCGCAGCGTGGCGCAGAGCGCCGAGCTCGCCTACGCCAAGGGCGCCATCGGCCTGACCGACCTGCTCGACGCCCGGCGCACCCTGCGCACCACCTTGCAAGACGCCATCAGCGCCCGCAGCGAATACGCCAAGGCCCGGGGGCATTGGCTGCTGCGCACCCAGCCGCAGCAGCTGCCGGCGGCCACAGATTTATGAAAAAAAGGCCGACAAGCCTTACCCATCAAGCGCTACAAGCTATTAAAAAATGAGCAAACAACATCCCCTTCTGGCCCCGGCCCTGCTCGCACTGGCCATCTGCGCCCTGCCCGGCTGCCAGCGCGCGGCAAGTGCCGACGCCGATACCCCCGAGGCCCCGCCACCAGCGCTGCAGGCCGGCGCGCTGCACTTTGCGCCCGGGCACCCGCAACTGGCGCTGCTGGCACTGGCACCGGCGCGTGCAGCGCAGGAGCTGCAGGTCGATCTGCCCGCCAAGCTGGTGTGGAACGAGGAGCGCACGCAGCGCATCTACCCCGCCTTTGCCGGCCGCGTGACGGCGCTGCGCGCCGACCTGGGCCAGCAGGTGCAGGCCGGGCAGGCGCTGGCACTGCTGGCCTCGCCCGAGTTCGGCCAGGCGCAGGCCGACACGGCCCGCGCCCAGGCCGACCTGCGCCTGGCGCAGCAGGTGCTGGCGCGCCAGCAGCAGTTGCTGGCGGCCGGCATCATCGCCCGCAAAGACCTGGAGCAGGCGCAGGCCGACGCCGCCCGCGCCCAGGCCGAGGCGGCGCGGGCGGCCGCACGCACGCGCCTGTACGGCAGCAGCGCCCAGGTGGACCAGCAATTGGCGCTGACCAGCAGCATGGCCGGCTGGGTGGTCGAGCGCAACCTCAACCCCGGCCAGGAGCTGCGCCCCGACCAGGGCGGGCCCGGCAACCCGGCGCTGTTCGTCATCACCGATCCGCGCCAGCTGTGGGTGCAGATCGACGCACGCGAGGGCGACCTGGCCTCGCTGCGCCCGGGCGACGCCTTCACGCTGCAGGTGGCGGCCTACCCGGGCGAGGTGTTTCGCGGCCACGTCACCGCCAGCGCCGACGCCATCGACCCGCAGACGCGCACCATCAAGGTGCGCGGCGTCATCGACAACCCCGAGCGCCGCCTGAAGGCCGAGATGCTGGCCACCGCCCAGGTGGGCGAGAACCGCAGCGCCGGCGTGCTGCTGCCGGCCGAGGCCGTGGTGCTCGACGGCGGCCAGCACCGCGTCTGGGTGCAGAGCGCGCCCGGCGTCTTTGCCCCGCGCAGCGTGCAGTTGGCGCACGAGGGCCCGCGCGAGGTCATCGTCAGCGCCGGGCTGCAGGCCGGCGAACAGGTGGTGGCCAGCAACGTGCTGCTGCTGGCGCAGCAGTGGCGCGCGCTGGTGCAGGACGGCGCCGCCGCAGGCGGTGCGCCCAGCGACAAGGGCCGCACGCCATGATGAAGCGCCTGATCCACTACGCGCTGCACCAGCCGCTGTTCATCCTCCTGGGCACGCTGCTGTTTGCCGGCGCCGGGTTTTTTGCCTTCAAGAGCCTGTCGGTGGAGGCGTTTCCGGACGTCACCGACACCCAGGTGACGGTGATCGCGCTCTACCCCGGGCGCGCGCCCGAGGAGGTGGAAAAGCAGGTCACGCTGCCGATCGAGGTCGCGCTCTCGGGCCTGCCCAACGCCATTCGCGTGTTCTCGCACACGCAGTTCGGCCTGTCGTTCACCGTCGTCACCTACGACGATGCGGCGCAGGTCAACGTCGTGCGCCAGCAGGTGGCCGAGCGCCTCTCGGGCGTCGATCTGCCGCCGGGGGTGCAGGCCAACATTGCGCCCAACGCCACGCCGGTGGGCGAAATCCTGCGCTACCGGCTCGACGGCCCGGGGCTCTCGACCACCGAGCTGCGCACCATCGAGGACTGGACCGTCGAGCGTGCGCTGCGCCAGGTCGGCGGCGTGGCCGACGTCGTCGCCATGGGCGGCGCCATCAAGCAGTACGAGGTGCAGCCCGACCTGGACAAGCTGCGCGCCTACAAGGTCTCGTTCCAGAACCTGCTCGACGCCCTGGGCCGGGGCAACGCCAACGCCGGCGGCAGCTACGTCGCGCAGGGCGCGCAGCAGTTCACCATCCGGGGCATCGGCCTGCTGCAGTCGGCCGAGGACATTGGCCGCATCGTCGTCGCCGCACGCGGGGGCACGCCGATCCTGATCCGCGACGTGGCGCAGGTCAAAACCGGCGCCGTGCCGCGCCTGGGCGTGGTCGGGCAAGACGGCGATGACGACGTGGTCACCGGCATCGTCGTCATGCGCAAGGGCGAGAACGCCAGCGTGGTGCTGCAGGGCGTGAAGGACAAAATCGCCCAGCTCAACGCACGCGGCCTGCCGCCGGGCGTGCAGATCAAGCCCTTCTACGACCGCACCTGGCTCATGGACAAGACCCTGAGCACGGTGTTTCGCAACCTGGTCGAGGGCGCGCTGCTGGTGTCGCTGGTGCTGTACCTGTTCCTGTCGAACCTGCGCGCCAGCCTGGCGGTGGTGGTGGTGATTCCGCTGTCGCTGCTGGCGACCCTCATGGGCCTGAAGATCATGGGCGTGCCGGCCAACCTGCTGAGCCTGGGGGCGATGGACTTCGGCATCATCGTCGATGGCGCGGTGATCGTGGTCGAGAACATCATGCACCGCCTGGCCGAACGCGGCGAGGACATGGCCGAGGACGAGCGGCGCACGACCATCATCGACGCCGCCAACGAAGTCGGCCGGCCGACGCTGTTCTCCATGCTCATCATCATCGCCGCGCACATCCCCATCTTTGCGCTGCAACGCCACGAGGGCCGCATCTTCCAGCCCATGGCGCTGTCGGTGACCATGGCGCTGGTGGGCTCGCTCATCTTCTCGCTCACGCTGGTGCCGCTCTTGGCCTACTGGATGCTCAAGCGCCGCCTGCCCCATGGCGACAACCGCCTGGTACACGCGGCCAAGAACCTCTACACCCCGATCCTGGACTGGGCGCTGGCGCACCGGGGCAAGGTGGCGCTGCTGGCGCTGCTGGCCTTTGGTGCCTCGGGCTGGTTGGCCACGCGCCTGGGCTCGGAATTCCTGCCCGAGCTCAACGAGGGCACGACCTGGGTCAACTTCGAGCTCGCGCCCTCGGTCTCCAGCCAGGAGGCGACGCGCATCCTGCGCCTGGCGCGCCAGGCACTGCTGTCGGTGCCCGAGGTGCGCACCACCGTCTCCAAGGCCGGCCAGCCCGAGGACGGCACCGACCCCAAAACCATGTCGATGGTTGAAATCTTCGTGGACATCAAGCCCGAGGAGCAATGGCGCCCCGGCATGACACGCGAGAAGATCACCGAGCAGATGCAGCGCGCCCTGGGCACCATCCCCGGCATCGACCCGGCGTTCTCGCAGCCGATCCGCGACAACGTGCTCGAATCCATCTCGCAGATCAAGGGCCAGATCGTCATCAAGCTCGCCGGCGACGACCTGGCCGAGATGAAGCGCATCACCGACGGCGTGGCGCGCGCCGTCAAGCAGGTGCCGGGCGTGGCCCGCGCCGAGATCGACCGCAACGGCCAGGTGCCCCAGCTCTTGATCGAGGTTCACCGCGAACGCGCCGCACGCTACGGCCTGAACGTGGGCGACGTGCAGGACGTGATCGAGGCCGCCCTCGCCGGCAAGGCCGCGACCCAGCTGTGGGAGGGCGAGCGCAAGTTCGCCGTCGCCGTGCGCCTGCCCGAGGACGAGCGCAGCATTGCGCAGCTGCCGCGCACGCCCATCGCCACGCCCGAGGGCGGCACGGTGCCGCTGTCGGCGGTGGCCGACATCCGCCAGGACATGGGCGCCATGAACATCGCGCGCGAGGCCGGGCGGCGCACCACCGCCATCGGCATCTTCATCGCCGGGCGCGACATGGGCTCGGTGGTGGCCGACATGAAGGCGCGCGTGGCGGCGCAGGTGCAGATTCCGCCGGGCTACGAGCTGCGCTGGTCGGGCGAGTTCGAGAACCAGGAGCGCGCCATGCGCCGCCTGGCGGTGGTGGTGCCGATCTCGCTGCACTTCATCTTCGTGCTGCTGATCGACGCCTTCAAGTCCTTCCAGACGGCGGCGCTGATCCTGGTGAACGTGCCGCTGGCGCTGATCGGCGGCTTCGTCGCGCTCTACGCCCTGGGCATTCCGCTGTCGGTGTCGGCGGCCATCGGCTTCATCGCCCTGTCGGGCCAGGCGGTGCTCAACGGCGTGGTCATGCTCTCGGTCTACCAGCAGCTGCAAGAGCGCGGCCTGAGCGTGCTCGAAGCCGTGCGCCAGGGCTCGCTGCAGCGCCTGCGCACGGTGCTCATGACGGCGCTGCTGGCCATGCTCGGCCTGCTGCCGATGGCGCTGTCGCACGAGATCGGTGCCGAGACGCAGCGCCCGCTGGCGGTCGTCGTCATCGGCGGCCTGG
>JAJTBK010000138.1 GCA_021286965.1 Comamonadaceae bacterium
ATCGTGCCGCTGGTGGTGCAATTGCACGCAGTTTGAGTCACCCATCTCGACAAGGGCCCGGAACACCCAGAACTGGGCCTGCCACCGCAGCCGCTCCCACGACGGCTGCGGCCCGCACTCGAACATACCAACGACCGGGCCAGAGGCCAGCTGTTTTGACCTACAATCCGAAGCTGACGGGCCTCCTCGCATGGGGAAGCGGCCAACCGGGTCAGGTGGGGAACCAAGCAGCCCTAACCGTGGATACAGTGCCGGGGGTAAGGCTCGTCAACTCCCCCTCCCCCGTTTTCTGCCTGCGCCTTACGCGTTCACGCCGACGATCACGCTCGACGCCTTGAACAGCGCCGCTGCCGACACTCCCACCGCCAGGCCCAGCGCCTCGGCGCTCTCATTGGTCACGATCGCTGCCACGGCACCGCCGGCAGGCAGACCAATCACCACCTCGGTATTGACAGCACCTTTTTGCACGCGCGTCACCTGACCCTGCAGATGGTTGCGTGCCGAGAACTTGGCGCCCTGCGCCTGCGCCACGACGATCACCGACGACGCCTTGACCAGGGCCACGGCGCTCGCACCGGCCTGCAGCCCCAGGTTCACGGCGCTGCCGTGGGTCACGATGGCCACGAGCGCGCCCACACCGGGGACGTTGATCTCGATCTCATCATTCACCGCCCCGGCGACAACGCGCGTGACTTGGCCGGCAAACTGGTTGCGTGCACTGGTTTTCATAGCATGGTTCCTTGAAAAAGCGGCCTTTGCCGGCACAAGCCCCATGCCTGCACACGACGTTGGCCCACTGAAAGCGGCTGCGATTGTGGGCTCGCCAAATAACCCTAGCGCTGCAAAAAAATATTTTTTGTCTACTGCAGCGGCAGCACCTGCACCGCCACATCCGCCGGCGGCGCATGGTGCGGGCTGCTGCTGACCAAGGCATCGACACCGCTGGCGGCGTAATCGGCGACGTTGCCCAAATGAATACCGCCAGCCGCCAACAGGCACAGCTGCGGGTAGCGTGCCCGCAGCTGCGGCCCCCAGGCACGCAACTGCGGTGGTGCCACCTTGTCGAACTGCAGCACCTGGGCACCGGCCTGTGCGGCCAACCAGGCTTCTTCGAGCGAGGTCACCTCGATCACGCAGAGCTTTTCCGCCAACGCCGGCGCCATGTGCGCCAGCCGGTGCGTCAACGCCGGCCAATGGCCCGAGGGGGCATCGCCAAGCAACGCCCGGTGCTGGGCAAACACCAGCACCGTCTCCCCCACCCCCAGGCGGTGCGGATGCGCGCCGCCGCACAGCGTGGCCTTGAGGGCGATGCGGCGCAGGCCGGGGGCGCTCTTGCGCGTCGTCAGCAACGCCACCCCAGGCGCCGTGGCCTGCACGGCCGCCACCATGGCTGCCGTGGCGCTGGCGATGCCGCAGGCCGTCTCCAGCAGGTTCTGCACCACCTTCCAGGCCCGCAGCACACTCGCCGCCGGCCCACTGGCCGCCAGCAGCTCGCTACCCGCCAGCACCGGCGTGCCGCTGGGGCGCAGCCGCAGCAGCTGCGCGCCGCAGTGCTGCAGCACCCGCGCCGCCTCCTCGGTGCACGCTGCAACGCCGGCGCCGCGCAGCGTGAACGCAATGCACGCCGGCTGCGCCCCCAGCCCGAGCAGGTGCGCCGTCAGGTCGAGGTAGCCTGCATCCTCGGCGATCCAGGCGTCGATCGTGGCATGGTCAAAAAATACATCGAAAACATCATTCACAGCATTCCCCAACGGCGCAAGGCCCAAAAAGCGGCCCAGGCAACGGCGCCCAGAAGCAGCGACAACGTGTTCGCGCAGCCCGCATTGCCATCGAGCACATGGTTGTAAATGGCCAGCGACAGTGTTTCCGTGCGCCCGGCAATGTTGCCGCCCAGCATGAGCGACAGTCCCACCTCCCCCAGGCTGCGCCCAGCAGCCAAGATCAGCCCGGCCACCACCCCACGCCGGGCCAGGGGCACGTCGATACGCCAGAACACCGACCACCGCCCGTGCCCCAGCAGGGCCGCCGCTTCATGCAGGCGCGGCGACACGCTGCCCAGGGCAGCCTGCACCGACTTGACCATCAGCGGCAGTCCGGCGACAAAGGCCGCCAGCACCAACCCGGTGGCGGTAAAAATGATTTCCGGTTGCCACGCTGGCGGCAACCAGCGCACCAGCGCCCCCTGGCGGCCGAGCAACAACAACAGGCCGTAACCAAGGACGATGGGCGGGAACACCAGCGGCAGCGTCACCAGCGCATCCAGCAAGCCACGCCCGGCAAAATTCCGGCGCGCCAGCAGCCAGGCCAGGGCCGTACCGATGACCAGCTGCAGCGCCAGGCTCGCCGCCAGCACGCCCAGGCTCAAAGACAGTGGTGCTGCCGAACAGCCACCCCACATGGTTGGGCCCTACATCCCATGCCGCTGCAGCACCTGGCGCGCCTGCGGCCCCTCCAGGTAGGCCAAAAAGGCCCGTACCGCTGCCGCCTCACTGCGCCCGCGCAGCACGCCCACACTCAGTTCGATAGGCGGGTAGCAGCCCAGCGGCACCTCCAGGACGGTGCCGACACGCTCCTGCAGAGCCAGGGCCTGTGTGCGATTGACGAAACCGGCATCGACCTCCCCTGCCGCCACATAGGCCGCCACCTGGGGTACGGTGGCCACCTCCAGTAATCGGGGGGCCAGCGCCTGCTGCAGCCCCAGCCGCTCAAGGCATATGGCCGCTGCACGGCCATAGACGGCTTTGTTGCGGTCGGGCAAGGCAATACGCCCAAAGCGCGGCGCACGCAGCTCATCGAGGCTGGCAAGCGCCTGCCCACGCGCCGTCACCAGCACCAGCAGGCCCTGCCCCAGGGGCTGCAAACGTTCGGTCAAGCCCATGGGTTCAAGAAAGGCGCGGTCACCAATGAGCAAAGCAATCGCCGGGTTCTGCTGTGCCTGGGTCTGCACCTGCTGCATGTTGCCGAAACTGGCTTCGGCCTGAATGCCGCTGGCTTGTGTAAATCCCGCCAACAGCTCCAGCACTGGTTTACGGTAGCCCGCTCCGGCCGCTACCAGCAGGGGCTCGCCCGCCCAGACGTTGCACGCCCACACCAAGGCCAGACTGGCCCACAGCCATCGGAACATACGCTCTCCTTTCACCAGCACAGGCACACCCGCTGCACCGCCTTGTCAAAAAAGTGGTAGCCCGAACCGCCCTCGGCCAGCAAGTCCAGGAGCCCCTGGGGCTGCAGCACGCGCGTGCCGCCGACCACGCGCACGCCCCGGCGCGCAAAGGGTGCGGCCAGCAAGGTGGCACTGGGGCCGACGACGGCGGCGCGGGCGCCTGGGCGCAGGTGCGCGAGCAGCCCGTCGAGGCTGTCGTTGACCAAGGTGGTGCCGGTGGTGATGAGGGCATCGCACTGCGCCAGCACCTCGGGGGCCTGGTGTGCCGGGCGGTAGTACGGCAGCTCCTCGGCCTTGAGCGTGGCCGGATCGAGTTCGAGTACCGTGAACGGCTGGCCGGCCTGGCGCAGGCGGCGCATATACGGCGGGAAGGCCCCCACCAGCGCCACGCGCTCGCCCGGGGCAATGGCCAGGGCATCGAAAGCATCGCCCGCCTGCACCCGCACGTCCGGCGGCGGGCCATCACGCTGCCACAGGGTTTCGACCAGGGCATTGAGCGTGGCGATGGCGAGCGTGCGCCGCAGCGCCTGCGGGCGGTACAGGTCTTGCAGCAGCTCGGCGGCGCTGCGCCCGATGAGCTTGCCGGGCACTGGCATGGCCTGGGCCGAGCTGGGGCAGCACACCGCCTGCGGAATGCTCTTGAGGGGCGTGGCGCACAGGCCGACGATGCCGTTGTCCAGCTGCACGCCGGTAAAAAACAGCCCGAGCACGGCGCGCGCCACCTGCAGGCGTTCGACCGCCTGCGCGCCCAGGGCGGCGCTGACGCTGGCGTGCAGCTCGGCCAGCAGGGCGTCGGCATGTAGTGACGACTGCGTCAGCATGGCGTTTTTTCCCAGGAGATGAAGGCCCAGCGCATGGGGGCACCGGCCCGCTGCGCCGGGCTGGCGCGCTCGTACCAATCATGCAGGCGGGTGGTTTCGACCACGTTCAGCTCGCCCAGCGACCAGGCGACGCGGCGTGCGAATTCGGCAAAGTCGGGCGCCCCGGCGAGGCGGCTTTCCTGCGTCAGGTACGACAGCTCGGGGTGTATGCCCATGCGGTGCAGGATGTTGAGCAGGTAGATGTAGTCCGGCTGCGGCGGCACGCGCCGCCCGATGGCGTCCTGGATGTGCGGATCGGTGAAATGCCCGCCCACGAGGTGCGTGAGGTAAACGCGCCGGCGTGCCTTGGCGTGCAGCTTGTGCAGCGCCATGTCGATGTCGGCCACCGCCGTCGAGCGCGAGGCGACGACGAGGTCGCACTCGGGCACGTCGCTCCAGTCGTCCTCCCAGGCGCGCTGCAGGGTCTGCACCTGCTGCAGGCCACGCGCCGCCGCCTGCTCGCGCAGCACGGCCAGCATCCCGGCGCTGTAGTCCAGGCCCACCACCTGCTGCAGCTGCGCGGCCAGCAACAGGCCGATGGTGCCGGGGCCGCAACCCACATCCAGCAGCGACTGCGCGCCGCGCAGGTCCATGCGGGCGACGAAATCCTGCGCGTAGCCGCTGGCGAGCGCCTTCGCGGCCATGCCGGGTGCACGTGCATCCCAGGCGCTGGCGGTCTTGCGCGTGCGCGTGCTCAAGGCCTGGTGCTGGCGGTACAGCTGGGCAAAATCAATGGTTTCAAGGGTCATGGTGCAAAAGTCTCGGTCACGGGGATATGCAGGGCCTGCGCCACGGCCGCAGGGCTGACGCCGTAGAGCTGCCCCAGGGCCGCCGGCGTGGCCGTGGCCTGGGGGGCGCCCAGCGCCAGCAGCCGGCCGGCACCCAGGAGGGCGATGCGGTCCGCCACGCGCAGGGCGTGTTCGGGCTGGTGCGTGGTCATGAGCACCGCCAGGCCCTGCTGGCGCAGGCCGGCGACGCGTTCGAGCACGCGGATCTGGTTGCCAAAATCCAGGCTGGCCGTGGGCTCGTCCAGGATCAAGAGGCGGCTTTGCTGCGCCAGGGCGCGGGCAATGAGCACCAGCTGGCGCTCGCCGCCGCTCAAGGCGGTGTACTGCGCCGCCTGCAAATGCGCCATGCCCATGGCCGCCAGGCAGTCCAGCGCCAGGGCGCGGTCGCTGCGCCCGGGCGTGGCAAAGCGCCCCAGATAGGTCGCGCGCCCCATGAGCACGACGTCGAGCACGCGGTACGGGAACAGCCCCTGGTGCTGCTGCGGCACATACGCCAGCTGCTGCGCCAGGGCGGCGCGCGGCCAGTGGGCCACGTTCTGCCCCTGCAGCCGCACCTCGCCCTGCAGCGGCGCCAGCAGCCCGAGCAGGGTGCGCAGCAGCGTGGTCTTG
>JAJTBK010000143.1 GCA_021286965.1 Comamonadaceae bacterium
AGCGACAGGTGCGCCAGCCGCAGCACCCAGGCGGGGTCGTTCCAGGCCAGGCCCAGGTCGGCATCCAGGCGCCCGTCCAGGCGCGGGTGCAGGTATTGCCCCAGGTAGGGTGCGCCCGCCTCCAGGGGCAGCTCGCGAATGGAGGTGGCGAGCGTCGCCATGCGCGCACTGGCCTGGCCCTGAAAGCCAATCTGCCCCCCGGCCAGCGTGGCGCGGCCAGCAAAATCAAACGGCTGCTGCAGCGGCCAGGCGATCGCCTTGGCATCGAGCTGCAGGCCCTGGAGTGCTAGCTGGGCGCCACCGGCAACGGCCTCGTCGCGCCAGTCGAGCTCGCCACCATGCAGGCGCACCTGATCGATCTGCCACTGCCAACCCGGCGCAGACGGGGGTGGCGGCGCACTGGCGGCCGCTGTGGGCGCACCGTCGGCCAGCCGCTGCCAATTGAGTAAACCATCGCGGGCGCGCACTGCCTGTGCCTTAGGCGCTTCGATTTCAATAGCAGACAAATGACCGCGCTGTGCCAGCGGTTGCAAGTCGGCCAGCTGCACGCGAATGGCATCGACCGCCAGCAAAGGCTGCTGCTGGCGATCGGCCAGGCGCAGCCCACGGGCCTGCAGCTGCCCGCTGACGCTGATGCGGGCCTGCTCCTGCTGCTCGAACGACAGCTGCAAATCCAGATCGAGCACGCCCGCTTGCAGCTGCACCGGCACCGAGGCCGGCACATAGGCCAGGTACGGAGCAAGGTCGAAATCGGCCAGGTGCAGTTGGGCCTGGGTGTGGTGGCTGGAGAGGAAGGGGGTGCTCTGCGCCGCCGAATCGAAGCGGCTGCCGTTGAGCTCAAACGCCAGCCGGGGCTCGACCTTGATCTCGCGCTTCGATGCCAGGCTGCTCAGAAACGGCAGGTGCAGTTGCAAGGCGCGCAGCACGTGCGTGCGCTGCACGGTGTGGTCGACGAAATCAACCGCCCCATCGCGCAGCACCACGTTATAGAGCGCAAAGCGCGGCAAGGGCGCAGGTTGCGGCGACGCATCGACGGCCCAACGCGCCAGGATGTCATCCACGTCGTAATGCCCGGGGGCGGTTTGCTCCAGGTGCAGCGTTGGCTGATCCACCTCCAGCGCATCGAGCACCGGCGCCAGGCGCAGCAGCGAGGAGGCGTCCACATCCACGTACAGCCGCTGCACCGTCAGCTGCGCACCCTCGCCTTGGGCCTTGGCGACGGCAACGTCGTGCAGCGTCAGCTGCAGCGCCCAGGGGGCAAACTCCACCCGGCCGATATGCACCGTGCGCCCGAGGGCCGCGCCAGCCCATTTTTCACCCTGGCTGCGCAAAAGCGGCGGCAGCGCCAACCAGCCCAGCAGCCACAGCAGCAACACCCCCAACAGCACCCAGACGGCGCGACGCAACCACGGCCAAGCGATGAGACGAGACGACAACGGAGGCTCCTGCATGTGCAAATGCAGGGATTGCACCAGATTTCTGCTGTGAACGGGTGCAACGGAGGGTAAATAAGAAAGCCCGGTGGGGGGCACAGGGCCGACCACCGGGCTTGACGGCTGGCACAACGGCCCTTGCCATCGATTGGCGACACAGAGAGCTTTGCCGTCTCCGGTCGGCCAGGGGGCAAGGTATTGCCCCCAGGGGGTTGCCATGAAAGCATTGCCTGTCTTGCGGCGGGCTCCTTGGCGCCCAGGGTGCAAGCGGCTTGGCTTCGTCCGGCAGATGCCTTGCGAATGCAGGCAAGGCAACAGTACCGAAAGCACCGCCGCAATCCAATCATTTTGTTTTTATGAAAAACAAGATGTTGATTGAAGCGAACAATGCCCCCCCAGAAGGAAGGCTTCAATACTGCTCAAACATACAGATGTTTAATGAAAAATTCATCTGATGAATGAATTTTTTAGTATTGACTCAGCATTAAATCGACTTTTAGAATCCGCCAGCTTTTAACAAGCTAGTACAAACCCCAGCGCTGCCGACACCGGCTAAGTCAGTCTGCCCCTTCTTTGTGCGCCACCACGGCGCCCCGGCAGGCTCGATGGCGTACCAATCCGAAGCCTGCAGCTCCCCTGCGCCGCCCTACCCGGGCCGCCCAGCCGCTCCAGCAGGCCCCAAGAAAGGAAAGCTATGACAGCGTCAGGAAAAGTGGTCGCCTCCGTGCGCCAGGTCGTGTCCGATATGGCCGACGGTTTTCTTGAAATCACCCACAACAGCTTCGCCCTGCTGGGCCTGGCTGTGGCCTTCGTGGCCTTGACCCTCATCGCCCGCCCCGACCTGCGCCAAAACGGCGAGGAGGAACTGCGCGGCTGGCTGCAAGCACGCCAGGTGGCTGAGCTCGACCACCCGATCGAGCCCGACGCCATCGAGCGCGCCACCGCCACCAATCCCCAGGACCTGCCCCAGGAGCAGGCCAAGGTGGCCTATTGGCTGAGCAAAAAATACCGCGTCGCGCCCGAGCCGCTGGCGGCGCTGGTGAGCGAGGCCTACGGCCTGGGCCAGCGCAACAAGCTCGACCCGACGCTGATCCTGGCGATCATGGCGATCGAGTCGAGCTTCAACCCCTTTGCCCAAAGCGCCGTCGGCGCGCAGGGGCTGATGCAGGTCATGACGCGCGTGCACCAGGACAAGTACCAAAACTTTGGCGGCCACTTTGCCGCCTTCGATCCCGTGAGCAACCTGCGCGTGGGCGTGAGCGTGCTCAAGGAGTGCATTGCCCGTGCCGGCTCGCTCGAAGGGGGCTTGCGCTACTACGTCGGCGCCGCCAACCTCGAAGACGACGGTGGCTACGCCGCCAAGGTGCTGGCCGAGCACCAGCGCCTGCGCCAGGTGGCCGCCGGGCGCAACGTACCGCTGACGCCGCCGGCCGCGCCCGTGCTCTCGACCAAAGCCCCCCTGCCCGCCAGCACGGCCGGCAGCGACAAGGTGGCCCTGCTCTCCAGCCCCGAAATGTGAAAGCCCCTGGGCTACACTCCCGGGGTACGCGACTGGCGATAGGCGCGGCCGCCCCACCGGGTGGCTGCCGCTGACGTGGAAAACCAGCAGCGCAGCCACCGCTGTGGCCTGCCTGCTTAACCACTGGGAAGCGTACCGCCCGGGGCGACCGCTCCAGAGTGTTCGAGCCGTTCGCCTGGGCAGCCCTTGCCACCAAGGGATTCCAATGCAAAAAGGACTGCCATGTACCAACGCAATATTCTTGTCGAACAAGCCGATCCCGAGCTGTTTGCCGCCATCCAGGCCGAAAACCAGCGCCAGGAAGAGCACATCGAGCTGATCGCCAGCGAGAACTACGCCTCCCCCGCCGTCATGTGGGCCCAGGGCACGCAGCTGACCAACAAGTACGCCGAAGGCTACCCCGGCAAGCGCTACTACGGCGGCTGCGAGTTTGTCGATGTGGCCGAGCAACTGGCCATCGACCGCATCAAGCAGCTTTTTGGCGCTGAAGCGGCCAACGTGCAGCCGCACTGCGGCGCCTCGGCCAACGAGGCCGTGTTCCTGGCCTTCCTCAAGCCCGGCGACACCATCATGGGCATGAGCCTGGCCGAAGGCGGGCACCTGACCCACGGCATGGCGCTGAACATGTCGGGCAAGTGGTTCAACGTCGTGTCCTACGGCTTGAACGAGAAAGAAGAAATCGACTACGAGGCCATGGAAGCCAAGGCGCGCGAGCACCGCCCCAAGCTCATCGTCGCCGGCGCCTCGGCCTACGCGCTGCACATCGACTTTGCGCGCTTTGCCAAAATTGCCAAAGAAGTGGGCGCCATCTTCATGGTGGACATGGCCCACTACGCCGGCCTGATTGCCGCTGGCGTGTACCCCAACCCGGTGCCGCACGCTGACGTGGTCACCAGCACCACGCACAAGAGCCTGCGCGGCCCGCGCGGCGGCTTCATCCTGATGAAGGCCGAGCACGAAAAAGCCATCAACAGCGCCATCTTCCCCGGCCTGCAGGGCGGCCCGCTGATGCACGTGATCGCAGCCAAGGCCGTGGCCTTCAAGGAAGCGCTCTCGCCCGAGTTCAAGCAGTACCAGCAACAGGTGGCCAAGAACGCGCAGATCATTGCCCAGACGCTGACCGAGCGCGGCCTGCGCATCGTCAGCGGCCGCACTGAAAGCCACGTCATGCTGGTCGATCTGCGCGCCAAGGGCATCACCGGCAAGGAAGCCGAGGCCGTGCTGGGCCAGGCGCACATGACGATCAACAAGAACGCCATCCCCAACGACCCGGAAAAGCCCATGGTCACCAGCGGCGTGCGCATTGGCACCCCGGCCATGACCACGCGCGGCTTCAAGGACGAGGAAGCGCGCGCCACGGCCCACCTGATTGCCGACGTGCTCGACAACCCGCGTGACGAGGCCAACATCGCCGCCGTACGCGCCAAGGTGCACGCGCTCACCAGCCGCTTCCCGGTCTACCGCTAAAGCCAGGGCGGCACGATGAAATGCCCGTTCTGCGGCCACCAGGAGACGCAAGTCGTTGAAACCCGCGTGGCCGAGGATGGGGATTTCGTCCGCCGCCGCCGCCAGTGCGGCAGCTGCGCCAAGCGCTTTACGACCTACGAACGGCCGGACGTGAGCTTTCCGGCCATCGTCAAGAAAGACGGTCGGCGCATTGAGTACGACCGGCGCAAGCTGCAGGGCTCTTTCGCCATTGCCCTGCGCAAGCGCCCGGTGAGTACGACGCAGGTCGATTCGGCCCTTGAGCGCATCGAGGAAAAGCTGCTCAACCTCGGCCAGCGCGAGGTGCTTTCGAGCCTGCTGGGCGAGCTGGTGATGCGCGAGCTCAAAAAGCTCGACAAGGTTGCCTACGTGCGCTTTGCCAGCGTGTACCGCAGCTTCGAGGACATCGACGAGTTCAAAACCGTCATCGACGAAGTGCGCTGAGCCCCTGAATCACTATCAAAACAATAGCTGCTAGCGCTTGCCCATCAAGCGCCAGCAGCTTTTTTTATACCCATCAAGGAACAATGCGGCTGATACGGTCGGCGCGCGGCGGCGCCACCGGGCTGTGCGTGCGCAAGTAGTCCTCGAACACATCTAGGTCCTGGCCGCCGCCCACGTCATCCTGGCCCTGCTGGAAGACCGTGAAATTGTCGCCCCCCGCCGCCAGGTAGCTGCTGATGACCACGCGCAGCCGCTCCTGCGGCGCAATCGGGCGGCCCTGCAAGGTCAAAGCGCTCACCCGCTGGCCCGGCGGCTGCGACAGGTCGTAGCGGTAGCCAAAGCCGTCGGACACCGACAGCACGCGCGGGCTTTGCACGCTGTTGCTGCCGCTGTCGAACTGCTGCTCCAGCAGCGCCTGCAGCTGCGCGCCGCTGAAGCTGCGCACCACCAGGCTGTTGCCAAACGGCTGGACGGCAAACAGCTGGCCGTAGCGCACCAGGCCCTGGGCGTCGGGCACCAGGTCGGCACGTATGCCACCGGGGTGCATGAACGAAATCTGCGCGCCACCGCGTTCGGGCGCGCGCGTGGCCGCCAGCTGGGCGTCGGCAATCAGGTTGCCCAGCACCGATTCGCCCGAGGGCTGGCGCTGGCGCAAAAAGGCGCCGCTGGCCTGGCCCACGGGGCGCTGCGCCAGGGGCACGGCGGCCTCGCGGTAGCGCGCCACCAGCTGCGCCACGCCGGCGTCCGGGGCAAACACCGGCCAGTTCGGCTGCAGCTCGACCCGGCCCTGGGCGCCGGTAAAGGGCTCGCCCTGGACGATGACCTGGCGCGCGCTCTTGCGCTGCACGCGGCGCGTGTCGGTAGCGACCGCCAGGCGAATTTCAGTCAACAAAGTGCCGTACAGGCCGGCGCTGGTGAGCAAGAACGGGCGCTGCGGATTGACCTGGCCGTAGTCGCACACATAGGCCTGGTGCGTGTGGCCCGAGACCACCACGTCCACCGCCGGGTCGAGCCGCTCCAGAATGGGCACGATGTCGCCGCTCAGGCCCTGGCAGCCGGGTGCGGTCACCGGCGCATCGGTGCGCCCGCCCTCGTGCAGCACGACGACGATGACGTCCGCGCCCTGCGCGCGCAGCGCCGGGATCAGGACGTTGGCGGTTTCCGCCTCGTCGGCAAAGTGCAGCCCGGCGACGCCGGTGGACGCCACCATGGTGGGCGTGGCGCGCAGCGTCAGGCCGATGAAGCCGACGGTGATGGTGTGGCCATTGTCCGTAAAGCGCTTGAGGCCGGTGGCCGGCAGCAGCGTGCCGCCGTCGGCGCGCAGGGTGTTGGCGGTGAGGATGGGGAAGTTGGCGCCGGCAAACGGCTGGCTCAGCTGGCAGGGCTCGCGCACGGTGTTTTTCTCGCAGCCGCCGTGCTGCAGGCGCAGCAGCTCGCGCCAGCCCTTGTCAAATTCATGGTTGCCAGCGGCGTGAAAGTCCACCCCCATGGTGTTGAAGGCTTCCACCGTCGGCTCGTCGAGAAACAGCGCCGACACCAGCGGCGAGGCGCTGACCATATCGCCCGCCGACACCAGCGCGTGGTGCCGGTGCTGCGCCTTCAGGCTGGCAATGGCGCTGGCAAAGTAGGCCGCGCCGCCTGCGGGCACCTGCACCGTGCCGCCCTCGGTCGGCACCGGCACGGCCAGGCGCGGCGGCTCCAGGTTGCCGTGAAAGTCGTTGAAGCCGATCAGGGCGATGTCCATCACTGGCGCCGGCGTGCTGCTGCAGCCGGCCAGGAGCGCCGCCGCCAAGGCCAGGGCGGCGGCGTACGGAAGCGTGCGCCTCATGGCCGGGCCGCCGCGATCGGGCCCACGGCCTGCACCACATCCGCGCACTGCGCGCGCTGGCGCAGCGCGTGGTCCATCACCACCAGCGCCAGCAGCGCCTCGGCAATCGGTGCGGCGCGGATGCCGACGCAGGGGTCGTGCCGGCCCTTGGTGACGACTTGCACCGGCTGGCCGTGGATGTCGATCGAGTCACGCGGGCTCAGGATGGAGCTGGTGGGTTTGATGGCGATG
>JAJTBK010000145.1 GCA_021286965.1 Comamonadaceae bacterium
CGCAGCCTGTATGCGCTGCGCCTGCTTGACCATGCCGCCTGGGAGCGCATGACCAGTGCCATGACGCTGCCCACTCCCCGGCTGGCGCTGAGCCTGCCCGAAACCCCGCAGCGGCGCAGCGCCTTTTTGCAGATCTGCCCCCCGGGCGTGCAATGCTTTGACGGCATCCGCTATACCCCCGGTTGGGTGGGCTGTGCGCTCAGCTACCGCTACCTGGCGCAAAAAGCCCTGCAAGCGGGCTGGCCACGGTTAGAGGTCATGGAGGATGATGTCGAGTTCCCTGCCAACTACACGCCGCGTCGCGCTCTGGTGGACGCTTACCTGGCCGAGAGTGAAGGCGAGTGGGATGTTTTTGCCGGTCTCGTCGCCCTGGTGCACTCCGATACACGCATCCTGCGCGTTGAGCGCCGCGACGGCACCACCTTCGTCACCATGGATCGCATGATCAGCATGGTGCACAACATCTACACCCCCGCCGCCCAAAAGCTGTTGGCGCAGTGGAACCCGCACAACCAGGATCCCCACACCAACACCATCGACCGCCATCTGCAAAACAGTGGCCAGCTGCGCGTAGTGGTGGCGCTGCCCTTCCTGGTGGGGCACCACGAAGAGTTGCACTCTTCACTTTGGGGCGTACAAAACAGCCAGTACACCGATTTGATTGCGCAGGCCCAAGACCAACTGCAGGCGATGGTGCAGCAGTTCGAGCAGGGTTCTACCCGCTAGCGCTGGGGCCGCAAGTTCAACACGTTCTCGGGGTGGGGCTGCAGGCGTGCAATCAGGCGCTGGCCGATGGCGATGGCGCGTTTTTCTACCAAGTGCCAGGAGGCGTAGCCCAGCCCCAGGCTCAATGCCAGCGCCACCAGCTGGTTGAAGACAACGCCCTGTCCCGGCCACAGCCATTGCAGCGTTTGTTGTACTGGGAACCCCCAAAGGTACACCCCGTACGACAGATCGGCAGCCGGCTTGAGCCGGCGCACGGGGGCGAGCCCTGACAGGTACAGGATGCCGAAGAACAGGGCAGCGTAAAAAAGATAAAACGAATGGGCCGAAGGGCGCAGCAGCCAGTACAGCACGCCCCATCCCAGCACCGTGCCAATATTGACCTCAATCCGCTCCTTGAACAGGGCCAGCAGGGCACCAGCGGCAAAACACGGCGCCAGCAAATCGACCTCGGACAGGGGCGGGCGCCATGTGAACAATAGCCGGTTTCCCAAGAGCGGATCGAGGGCCAGCACGCAACCAACCACAACCGCCAGCCATGGGCGCCGCAGCACGCCCACTATGAACAAGGCCAGCAGCGCCAGGTAGGCGCCCACCTCGTGGGCCAATGTCCAGAGTGAACCGTTGATAGATTCTTTCAATGGGTTTTCCTGGAAAACACCGGGCAGTGCATACTGCGTGCTCAGCAAGAGGTTGTCGCGGATGTAGTGATAAGTGGCAGCCTGTGCAAAGTACTCGCTCGCGGGGAGTGCGGAAACCCAAGGGCCGAGCAACAGGGCGCAGACCAGCACGACGCAGGCCAAAGCAGGCCAGATGCGAAAGAACCGGGCAATGACAAAGTGCAGCACATTGCGCTTGTGCAGGAGGCTGTTCGTGACCACGAGACCACTGAGGAAGAAAAAAATTTTGACCGCCAAGGAGCCGGAGTAGTCATGTTGCAGCCATGCGCCGACCACGTCGGTGCGGCCCGCCTGGGGGGCAATGGCATAGGCATGGCCATAGATGACCATGCAGGCAGCGAGCAGCCGGAAGATGTCGAGGTTGTTGTTTTCTTTGCGCAAGAGTTCGGAAAGCTTCATGGGGGCCCAGATCCAGATTCGGTGCGGGTGAGGATAGCAGGGCACTTGTCGCTGCAACCGTTGCGCAAAGGCGACGGTTTGGGGGCATCCGGGGGCTTGGGGTGCGAAAAAGTCAACCTGCCGGGCTAAGTATTGTTCCTATAATGGCTGGCCGATCGATGCAGGTGCGCCCTTTGGCGTACTGTGTGTCAAACGGGTTTCAGGCTAGCTGGGGAGTGCTTTGGCAGGAACCCAAAAGCTGAACTAGTTCCAACTTTTTTTAGAGGTTTTCATGAAACTTACCAAAGTAGCTTTTGCTGTTGCTAGCGCCCTGGTCGTGGCAGGCGCAGCGCACGCTGGTCAGATCGACTCTTCGTCTGCCACGCTGGCCATCGAAGTCATCAAGAGCGACGTGCAGGTCGTCCGTGCTCCTTCCAAGACCTACAACTTTGCCGGTGACATCGATGCCCGTACCAACGAGCAGCGCCTGCAACTGCAATACACCCTGGCCAAGGGCACCTGGGCCGTCGGTGCTGGCAACCTGATTACCACTGCAGACAACCTGGTCGATGTCAGCGCCCAAGGTACGGTGATCGCTGCCTACACCGATGCGGCGAATGCTCCCCAAACGACTTTCCCCGCAGGCACGGCTATCAATGCTTTCGTGACGAACAGCGGCAAGACGTTGGTGTTCAACATCACGGTGCCGGCTGCCGCTGCCAATTTGCTGCGTGCTCCCTCCATTACCATCAACCCGGCAGCCCTGGGCGCTGGTAACGTGGGTGTGACGGGTCTGTTGGCGGTGGCTGGTGCGACGGCTTGCGTGGCTCCGGATCAAAACCTGGACATCAATTTCAAGCATTTCACCAACCACACGGGTGCTGCCGTCCTGCAAACCGTGGCTTCGCCTGACTCGGAACACGTTCGTTCCGGCTCGACCAACGATGCCCGCCTGCTGAATTTCACGCAAAACCTGGACTTCCAATTCACCCCGGCTGCATCGTCGTCGCGCACCAGCGCTGCTACGCTGAACACCACGCTGTCCGCGCCGGCAAACTACAATACCACCACTTTCGCTGGCATCGCTTTTGGCAACAAGACGCACTACCTGGGTAAGGTCAACCTGCGCCAGAAGTCCAATGGTCTGGATTTGGACTACGTGCACACCTATGGTGATTCCGTGTCTCCGTTCGTGGCCACCAACCCGTTCATCGCCGGCGACTTTGAGTTCCCCGCCGCTGGCACTGGTGCTACCAAGGACGCTGGTATGGTCGAATTGGCCACTGGTGGCGCTGCTGTGCAAGTGACGCTGTCGACGGCATGGCCGGTGGGTACCGTGCTGACCGCACGTGATGCCGCTGGTGCTGCGATTGCTGGTATCGCCGATGTGACCACCATCGCTGGTCAGACGGTTCTGGTGCTGCAAGCCACTACCCCGGCTGCTGCTGCTGCCCTGGCCAATGGCGTGAACGTGTTTGCCATTTTCCCCGGTACGGCTCTGATCCCCCAAAGCGGTGGTCTGGCAACCGTGGCTTCGCTGACCAAGGCTGCCTCGATTGCGGCTCCGGACAAGTCTGAGCAAAACAACACCTGCTCCGGCACCTTGATGGGTATCGGCGGTGGCATCAAGATCGACGTGCGTAACTACGCTGCCTACGCCACCTTTGGTGACAATGGTCCTGCTACCACGGTTCGCCTGATCAACAACAGCGAAACCCAAACCGCTGACATCTACGCTCAGATGATCTACGCTGACGGCACCTACGGCGCCTGGGGCCAGCTGCCTACGCTGAAGCCGCGTGAAGTCATGAACATGTCGAACAAGGCGATTGAAGCCCTGTTGACCAACGCTGCAGCTACCACCAACCCGTTCGGCGGCGCAGCCGTTGGTTACACGGCCAAGGGTGGCAACACGGTGGTGGGTGGCTCCAAGGCCGGCATCAGCGACCGCCTGCGCATCGTGTCGAACACCGGCTCGACCCTGCGCGTGCAGAGCTACATGGTGGTTGGTAACTCGGTGATCGATACCTCCAACGCCCAAGGCGTGGACTTCGAAAACGCCCGTGATGCAGTGCCGAGCACGGCTATCGATGCCCAGCCCGTGTCGCAAGACGCCATCAATGGCCTGAGCAAGCAATAATCGGTTTACCGATTGTCATCAAAAGGGAGCTTCGGCTCCCTTTTTTTTAGGGCTCCTTTGCGTTCAGCGTTGAACGCATGAGCGTGCCTGATCCCTCGTTGCGCGCTGACCCTAGCCTGATCCTGCAACCGGGCACTCATATTAAAGCTTTGTTCGCGTTGTGAGACCCGGCCATCTCTTGATGGCTGCCCACGACAAGCCCTGTGCGGCGACCAGTCAACAGAGGCTGTGGTGGCTCTGGCTGTGGTAGAGACAGTGGGTTATGTCTGTGCGCGGCGATACCACCGCCGCAGCGGCATTTCCAGCCCGTGGTAGCTGGCCGCTGCGCAGGCAAAGGTCAAGAGCGTCGCCGCAGCCATGCTGTAGGCCAGCGGCAGCTGGTGCCGTTCGCCGTGGTACTGGGCGAGGCGAAACAGGGGGTAGTGCCAGAGGTACAGTCCGTAGGACCAGTGCCCGATGCGCACCAGCCAGGGCTGTGCCAGCCACCGGGTCAGCCCCTGCCCGGGGGGTTGTAGCAGGCAAAACACCAGGCCCGCACTGCCCAGAGCGGCAAGCAGGTAGCCGTAGCGGAACATGGCAGGCTGCTGCCATTGCGCCCCGTGCATGGCTGCCAGGAGCAGCGCCAGCAGGATCCAGGCGAGTGCACCGTACAGCGGCCGTGCTCGGGTCGTTGGCGGGGGGGCAGTGGTAGAGCGTTGCAGTAGCGTCCAGGCCAGGGTGCACCCTGTCAGCAGGGCCATGGCGCGGGTATCGAGTCCGTTATACAAACGCGAAGGGCTGGCGCCTTCGTGGTGCAGCCATAGCATCCAGCCTGCACTGGCAAGGGCCGCAGTGGCGCAGCCCAAGGCCATGCGCCGGGCGCTGGTATGGCGGCCGGCTACCAGGGCCAGCAGCAGCGCCCACAACAGGTAGAACTGCTCTTCAATACCCAGGGACCAGCTGTGGCCCAGGTAGTCCACCGCATTCCAGTGCCAGGCCCGAGCCCAGTGGGCCCAGGCCAAGGCGACGATGGCACTGTCTTGGCCCCAGCGCTGGGCCACGGTGGGTGGCAGCCAGTCGGTGAGGGTGGCGCAGGCGATGTAGGCCAGCAGCAGCAACCACAGCGCCGGCTGTAGGCGCACCAGGCGGCGCATGAAGAATGCCCCAAGGGCAATGTGGCCGCGTGTGCGCAGCTCAAGCCCGAGCTGGGTGGTGATGAGAAAGCCGCTGAGGACGAAAAATACATCGACCCCCAGAAAGCCTCCGCGAGCCCCTGGCCATTGCGCATGAAAGAGCATGACCGCCAGCACGGCGACTGCACGCAGGCCGTCGAGAGCGCCCCAGTAGGGCATGGCGGCGCAAGGGGCGGAGCCAGCAGCTTGCGATGGCATATTTGCTATTAAAAATATAGCTCCTGGCGCCTGTTTGGCGCCACTTCTCTGTGTTTTGAATCTATTTCTTGCCGCTGGCCTTGAGGATCTCTTCGATCAGCTTGGGGTCTTCGACCACGGTGGCGCCGGCAGGCAGTTGCGTGCCATTGATGGCCTTGGGGGCGGGTTTGCCGCTGCTGGCGGCGGCTGGTGCTGCGGGGCTGGCGTCACCCGGCTGGGGGGGGGGCGAGGGGGCTGCCGCATTGTCTTGCGGTACGGTAAGTTCGCGGGTGCTGAGGTTGATCATGCGCTCGCTGGTGGTGCTCGTGGTACCTGTTTCTGGGGCCGGGTTGGGTTCGTTGGGATGCTCGTCCGTGCCTTCCAGGGGGGGGAGGATATCTGCGGGCTCTGGTGTGGGCTGCTGCGGCAGGGCCTGTGCGGCGGCAGGGGCTTTATGGGTGGCTTCTCGGGGGGGGGCAGAGGGTGCGGCTGCAGGGGGTGCGCCCCCGGATACGGCGGCCTGGCGTGCTGCGCGGCTGGCTTTCACGCGGGCGCGCACGCTGTCGGCCCAGGCGCCCAGGGTGTCTTGATAGGCGTCGGTGGCAGCCTGGGCGTCCTCCACGTCGTTCAGGACGTAGGGGGTGATCAACATTACCAGTTCGGTGCGCGAACGGGATTGGCTATTGGATTTGAACAGGGCGCCCACGCCCGGAATGTCCTTGAGTAGGGGCACGCCGCTGTCGCTTTGAGTATTGGTCTCGGAGATCAGGCCGCCGAGCATGATGGTGGCACCATCGCGCAGACTGAGTTTGGTGTCGACGGCGCGCCGGCGGATGGTGGGCGAGGTGGTGACGCCAGTGGTTGTCGGCTCGGCGCTGCTCACTTCTTGGCTGACTTCGAGGTCGATGCGGTCTCCAGCGTGGATCACAGGGCGCACGCGCAGGATGACGCCGGTGTTGCGGTATTGGATGGTTTGCGGCACCACGGTACTGCCCCCGCCAATGATGCTGCCGGTGCCTTGCGTCACGGCCTGGCTGGAGACGGTGGGTACGTCCTGGCCGACAGTGATGTTGGCGCTTTCGCCGTTGCGGGTCACGACTTTCGGATTGGAGATGACGCGCGAGTCGCTGTTGCTGGCGAGCGCGTTGATGGCCAGCTGGCGCAGCGGGTTGCCGCCGAGCAGGGCATTGACGGTGAGCCCTTTGCCGCTGGCGCCGAGGTCGTATTGGGTGCCGCTCAGGCGCAGTGCCTGCGCGCCTGAGCCCATTTGCTGCAGTTGCCAGCTAAAACCGAGGCTGCTGTCATCGTTCAGGGCGACTTCGGCGACCAGAACGTCGATGAGGGCGGATTTGACGGGGCGATCGAGCTCGGCCAGCAAGGCCAGCCACTGGCGGTAGTCTTCCTGGGTGCCGCCCTGGAAGATGAGCGAGTTGGTGGCGCTATTGACGACGACCCGGCGTTGGCGCTGGCTGGTTGGGCCTGCAGGGGCGGGGGTGCCTCCAGTGCTGCTGGCACCCGGGGTGTTGGCGGGAGTGCTGCTGGCGCCGCCAATGAGCTCGTTCAGTGCCTTGGCCAGATCCTGGGCGTCGGCATGTTTGACAGGGTAGGTGAAGAAGGCACTGCCAGCCTGGGCCACGGTGAGTTGGTCGAGGTCGCGCACCCAATCAAGGACGTGGCGCAGTACTTCGGGCGAGCCGGCAAAGACGATAACGCTATTGATCGGTGGCAGCGGCACCAGGGTGACGGGGTCGCCAGTACCAGCCTGATTACTGACGTTGTAGCCTTCGGCCTTGAGTACTTCCATCAGGCGGCGCGAAAATTCTTCGGCACTCCAAAAGCGGGGGACGACTCGGCTGCTGTACTGGCCTCGGAGCATGGGTTGGTCGAATACCTGCACCAGCTCCATGGCGATCTGCACGTCCTCGGGTTGGCCGCTGAGCAGCAATCCGCCGATGTTGTCGGCTTCGACCTTGACTTTGTCCCCCAGGATGTTCTTCAGCGGCGTGACCAGGGTTTGTGCGCGCACGGCCTCAGGTTCGATGTACTGAAAGATCGGACGCAGCGATTGCGGCACCGTGGGCTGGGCGCGCCCCCGGCGCACCAGTGGCAGGGTGCTGGCGAGACTGGTGCTGGGCACGATGCGCAATACACCACCAAAATCCTGCACGGCGATACCGTAGCTTTTGAGTAGCTGCGCGGAGAGTTCCGTCAGGCGCGCGGCACTGATGGGCTTGGGGGTGCGAAAGGTGATGAGGTCGGTGCGGGCGTTGACAGCTGCATCGACTGAGGAGTTCAGCTGCAAAATGCCCCCGTACACCGCTTTGATGTAGGCCGGCAGGGCCATTTGTTCGATGGTGACGCTCAGGTCGCCTGCTTCTTCGCTGGCCTGGGTTTTGGGAGGATTGGGGCGCAGGTTGCCGCTGATGGGCGCAGGCGGTTTGGGTCCGGCCTTGATTTGTGTGCTCGACGGCACGCTTGGGTTTTGGGTGCCGAGCGCACCGGTAGTGCGGTGGTCGCCTGCGTTGTCGAAAATGATGGGATCCGGTGCTTTCGGGGGAGGAACCGCGCAGGCGGTCAACGCCAGGCAGGCCAGTGCGATGACGTGTGGGTTGGAGCGGGGCAGGGAATTCATGGCGGTCAGAAGGGGTGGGCGCAGCGCAGCGCAGTGCTTGGCCTTAATGGCGGGTGTTTTTGGTCTTGCGCCCCTTGGCTGCTGGAGGCTCCAAAGAGACAGGCTCGTCGGGGTCGATCGCTAGGCCGACGATTTTTTTCTCAGGGGTGAGTACGCCAATGGTGTTGGCTCGAACCCAGGCG
>JAJTBK010000158.1 GCA_021286965.1 Comamonadaceae bacterium
CCGGCGCCTACTGGCGCGGCGACCACCGCAATGAAATGCTGCAGCGCGTGTACGGCACGGCCTGGGCGTCGAAGGACGAACTGCAGCAGTACCTGCACATGCTGGAAGAGGCCGAGAAGCGCGACCACCGCAAGCTGGGCCGTGAGCTTGACCTGTTCCACATCGACGAGCATTCGCCCGGCACCGTGTTCTGGCACCCCAAGGGCTGGACGCTGTGGCAGCAGGTCGAGCAGTACATGCGCCGCGTCTACCAGGACAACGGCTACCAGGAGGTCAAGGGCCCGCAGATTCTGGACAAGACCCTATGGGAGAAAACCGGCCACTGGGACAAGTACCGCGAGAACATGTTCATCACCGAGAGCGAAAAGCGCGACTATGCGCTCAAGCCCATGAACTGCCCCGGCCACCTGCTGATTTTCAAGCAGGGCATCAAGAGCTACCGCGACCTGCCACTGCGCTACGGCGAGTTTGGCCAATGCCACCGCAACGAGCCCACCGGCGGCCTGCACGGCATCATGCGCGTGCGCGGTTTCACGCAGGACGACGGCCATATCTTCTGCACCGAAGACCAGATTCAGCCCGAGGTGCTGGCCTTCACGCAGCTCTTGCAAAAGGTGTACGCCGACTTTGGCTATAGCGACATCATCTACAAGGTGGCCACCCGCCCCGAGGCCCGCATTGGCTCGGACGAGAGCTGGGACAAGGCTGAGGCGGCGCTGATCCACAGCCTGGAGGCTTCGGGTTGCGCGTTTGAGCTCTCGCCCGGCGAAGGTGCGTTCTACGGCCCCAAGATTGAATACACCCTGAAGGACGCCATTGGCCGCCACTGGCAGTGCGGCACCATCCAGGTGGACTTTTCCATGCCCGAGCGCCTGGACGCTGAATACGTGGGCGAAGACGGTAACCGCCACCGCCCGGTGATGCTGCACCGCGCCATCGTCGGCTCGCTCGAGCGTTTCCTCGGCATCCTGATCGAGCAGCACGCGGGCGCGCTGCCGGTGTGGCTGGCGCCGGTGCAGGTGGCGGTGCTCAACATCACCGACGCGCAGCAGGATTACTGTCGTGAAATTGCCGCAAAGCTGCAAAAAGCGCTGCCGCATCAAGCCCTTAGGGTGGTGACCGATCTGCGCAACGAAAAGATCACGTATAAAATACGCGAGCACGCGCTGCAAAAGCTGCCCTACATCCTGGTCGCGGGCGACAAGGAAAAGGCCGCCGGAGCCGTCGCAGTGCGCGCCCGGGGCAACAAAGACCTGGGTGTGATGTCCCTCGACGCCTTTGTCGAACTGATCGCACAGGACATCGCCTCCAAAGCCTGATTTTTGACGTCAAAACTGGCCCAAGAGCGCACGGGTGGTGCGTGAGCTGCTACGCTTTCCGTAGCATTTTTGATTGAAGGTGAAAACCATCGCTACTGAATTTCGTGACCGTCGCCAGCGCGAGGAGCGCAAGCACCGCCTGAACCGGGAAATCATGGCGCCTGAAGTGCGCCTGTCGGGTCCTGAGAACGAGCCCATCGGCATCGTCAGCCTGCAAGAGGCCCTGCGCATGGCAGGGGAGTTGGACGTGGATCTGGTGGAAATCGCCGCCACGGCCAGCCCGCCTGTCTGCCGCCTGATGGACTACGGCAAGTTCAAGTACCAGGAGCAGAAGAAAGCCGCCGAGGCCAAGGCCAAGCAGACGGTCATCGACATCAAGGAAGTCAAGTTCCGCCCCGGTACCGACGATGGCGACTACAACATCAAGCTGCGCAACATCCGCCGCTTTTTGGCCGATGGCGACAAGTGCAAGATCACGCTGCGTTTTCGCGGCCGCGAGATCACGCACCAGGAGCTGGGCCTGGCCCTGCTCAACCGCCTGCGCGACGAGCTGGCTGACAGCATCCAGGTCGAGCAGTTCCCCAAGCTCGAAGGCCGCCAGATGATCATGATGATCGCACCGGCGCGTAAAAAGCCGGCGGGCAAGGCCGAGGGTGCTGCCGCAGCGCCGGCAGCGGCAGCCTGATGGCAAAAATGGACTGGCGCGGCCCTTGGGGCGGCGCTGGAAAGTCGGCTGGGCCCTTCGGGGCCTGGCTGTAAAAGTGGCTCGGGGCCAACAAGGGGGCAGCGGTGCTGCCAACGCCTCACGAGCACAACATAAACAGGAGCAGTCACATGCCCAAAATGAAGACCAAGAGCAGCGCGAAGAAGCGTTTTCGCGTTCGTCCGGGTGGTACCGTCAAGCGCGGTCAAGCCTTCAAGCGTCACATCTTGACCAAGAAGACCACCAAGAACAAGCGCCATCTGCGTGGTGCAGTGAACGTGCATGAGACCAACATGGGTCACATGGCACAGATGCTGCCCGGCATGGGCCTGTAATCAAGACGAACAAGGAGAAAACACATGCCTCGCGTCAAACGTGGTGTAACGGCACGCGCCCGTCACAAAAAAGTTCTTGCCCTGGCCAAGGGTTTCCGTGGCCGTCGTGGCAACGTCTATCGCATCGCCAAACAGGCGGTGATGAAGGCAGGCCAGTACGCCTACCGTGACCGCCGTGCCAAGAAGCGCGTGTTCCGCCGTCTGTGGATTGCCCGTATCAACGCCGGTGCGCGTGAACTGGGCCTGACCTACAGCCAGTTCGCCAACGGCCTGAAGAAGGCTGCCATCGAGATCGACCGCAAGATGCTGGCCGACCTCGCCGTGCACGACAAGGCTGCCTTCGGCAGCATCGTGGAACAAGTCAAGGCCAAGCTGGCTGCCGCTTAAGTCACGATCAGCAGCTATTGATTCAATAGCTGCTCGCGCACTACCAATAAGGGCCAGGGCTTGAAAAGGCACTGGCCCTTGTTTTTTTCATGCACCCCGAGAACACCATGAACGAGTTGGATACCCTGGCCGCCAGCGCCCGCGAGCTGTTCGCGCAGGCCGCCACCCCTGCCGAGCTGGAAAACGCCAAGGCCCAGTTTCTGGGCAAGGCCGGCCGCGTGACCGAGCTGATGAAGGGCATGGCCCAGCTGTCCGTCGAAGAGAAAAAAACGCGCGGCGCGGCCATCAACGTCGCCAAGCAGGCCATCGAGGCTGCGCTCACCGCGCGCCGCGAGCAGCTGGCCGAGGCCGAACTGCAGGCGCAGCTGCAGGCCGAGGCGCTGGACGTGACCCTGCCCGGGCGCAGCCGGGGCCAGGAGGGCGGGCTGCATCCCGTCTCGCGCACGCTCGAGCGCATCGAGGGCATCTTCGGCTCCATGGGCTTTGCCGTGGCCCAGGGCCCGGAGATCGAATCCGACTGGTTCAACTTCACCGCGCTGAACACGCCCGAGGACCACCCGGCGCGTTCCATGCACGACACCTTCTATGTCGAAGGCGGCAGCCCCGAGGCGCCGAATCTGCTGCGCACGCACACCAGCCCGATGCAGATCCGCCACGCGGTGCAACACGTCAAGAAATACCGCGCCCTGCTCGATGCCGGCCAGGCCATGCCCGAGATCCGCGTCATCGCCCCGGGCCGCACCTACCGCGTCGATTCGGATGCCACGCACTCGCCCATGTTCCACCAGTGCGAGGGGCTGTGGATTGGCGAGAACGTCAGCTTCAAGGATTTGAAGGTCATCTTCACCGCCTTTTGCCGCACCTTCTTCGAGAGCGACGACCTGGTGCTGCGCTTTCGCCCGAGCTTCTTCCCCTTCACCGAGCCCAGCGCCGAGATCGACATCCAGTTCCAGAGCGGGCCGCTCGCTGGCCGCTGGCTGGAAGTGGCCGGCAGCGGCCAGGTGCACCCCCAGGTGGTGCGCAACATGGGGCTGGATCCGGAGCGCTACATCGGCTTTGCCTTCGGCATGGGGCCGGATCGCCTGACCATGCTGCGCTACGGCGTCAACGACCTGCGCCTGTTCTTCGACGGCGACATCCGCTTTTTGTCGCAGTTCCGTTAATCCTGGTCGTTAGTCCCTGGACGAATCATCAAAAAAGAGAGCTGCTCGCGCTTGCCTGGCAAGGTTTTCAGATGGTTTTAATGCTGAAAATAAGGCGTGTACAGCGTAAGCAGCTCATTTTTTAAGAGCACCGCATCATGCAATTTCCTGAATCCTGGTTGCGCGAATTCTGCAACCCGCCGCTGTCCACCCAGGCCCTGGCCGACACGTTGACCATGGCCGGCCTGGAGGTCGAAGAGCTGCAGCCCGTGGCGCCGCCGTTTACGAACATCGTCGTCGGCGAAATCAAGGAGGCCCAGCAGCACCCCAACGCCGACCGCCTGCGCGTGTGCCAGGTGGACGTCGGCGGCCCGACTCTGCTGACCATCGTCTGCGGCGCGCCCAACGCGCGCGTCGGCATCCGCGTGCCCTGCGCCCAGGTGGGGGCCGAGCTGCCCCCGGGCGAAGACGGCAAGCCCTTTGTCATCAAGGTCGGCAAGCTGCGCGGCGTCGAGAGCTTTGGCATGTTGTGCTCGGCACGCGAGCTGGGCATTGCCAACGACCACGGCGGCCTGCTCGAGCTGGCGGCTGACGCTCCGCTGGGCCAGGACGTGCGCCAGCACCTGCAGCTCGACGACACGCTGTTCACGCTCAAACTCACGCCCAATCTGGCGCACTGCCTGAGCGTCTACGGTATCGCGCGCGAGGTCTCCGCGCTGACCGGCGCACCACTTAAGGCGCTGGACTTTGCGCAGGCCAGCGTCGGCACGCCTGACAGCCTGCCGGTAGACATTGCCGCCCCCGACCTGTGCGGGCGCTTCTCCGGGCGCATCGTGCGCGGCATCAACGCACAGGCACAGACCCCGCAGTGGATGGTCGAGCGCCTGGCGCGTTGCGGCCAGCGCAGCGTCTCGCCGCTGGTGGATATCTCCAACTACGTCATGTTCGAGCTCGGCCGCCCGAGCCATATCTTCGACCTCGACAAAATCCACGGCGGCCTGCAGGTGCGCTGGGGCCAGGCGGGCGAGCAGCTCAAGCTGCTCAACGGCAACACCGTCACCGTGGACGAGAAGGTCGGCGTGATCGCCGACAGCCAGGCCGTCGAGTCGCTCGCCGGCATCATGGGCGGCGACGCCACCGCCGTGTCGGACGGTACGCAGAACATCTACATCGAAGCCGCCTTCTGGTGGCCCAAGGCGATCGCCGGGCGCTCGCGGCGCTTCAACTTCTCCACCGACGCCGGCCACCGCTTCGAGCGCGGCGTCGATCCGGAGCTGACGGTCGAGCACATCGAGCGCATCACCGAACTGGTGCTGCACATCTGCGGCACACCGCAGACGCAGTGCGGCCCCGTCACCGACCAGCGCCCGAACATGCCCCAGCCCGAACCCGTCACGCTGCGCGTGGCGCGCGCGGCCAAGGTCATCGGCATGGCCCTGACGCACCAGCAATGCGCCAACGCGCTGCGCGGCCTGGGCCTGGCGGTGCAGGAGGGCGAGGGCACGGTCACCGTCACGCCGCCGTCGTTCCGCTTTGACCTCACGCTCGAAGAAGACCTGATCGAGGAGGTGGCGCGCATCGTCGGCTACGAAAACCTGCCGACCACGCCGCCGCTGGCGCCGATCACGCCCCAGCTGCCGCCCGAAGCCACGCGCAGCCCGTTTGCCGTGCGCCACCTGCTTGCCGGCCTGGGCTACCAGGAAACCATCAACTTCAGCTTCGTCGAGGAACGCTGGGAGCGCGAGCTCGCAGGCAACGCCGCGCCGATCCAGCTCCTGAACCCGATTGCCAGCCAGATGAGCGTGATGCGCTCGTCCCTGCTGGGTTCCTTGCTACAGGTTTTGAAGTTCAACCTGGATCGCCGCGCCGAGCGCGTGCGCGTGTTCGAGCTCGGCCGCGTGTTCCTGCGCGACCCGAACGTGCCCGATTCCGACACCACCGTGCAGGGCTTTCACCAGCCCATGCGTGTCGCTGGCCTGGCGTACGGCAGCGCCGCACCGCTGCAGTGGGGCGCGAGCGAGCGGGCGGTCGATTTCTACGACGCCAAGGCCGACGTCGAGGCGCTGCTCGCGCCGCTGCAGGCGCAGTTCGAGCCCGCTGCGCACCCCGCCATGCACCCGGGCCGCTGCGCCCGCGTGCTCGTCGGTGGCCAGGCGATCGGCTTCGTCGGCGAGCTGCACCCGCGCTGGCGCCAGGGCTGGGAGCTGCCGCAGGCGCCGGTGCTGTTCGAGCTCGAACTCGACGCCGTGCTCGCCCGCCCGGTGCCCCAGGCGCGCGCCGTCGCCAAGCACCAGGCAGTGCAGCGCGACATTGCCGTCGTGGTGGCCGAGGGCGTGACGCACGCCCAGGTGCAGGCGGCGATCGCTGCCGCAGCACCGGCCACCGTGCGCAGTGCGGTGTTGTTTGACGTCTATCGCCCCAAGCCCCTGCGCGCAGGCGAAGCGGCCCCCGCCGGGGCGCTGCAGCCGGGCGAGAAAAGCCTGGCCCTGCGCCTGACCCTGGCCAGCGATGCCGCCCAGCTGAGCGACGTCGAGATCGACGCCGCCGTCCAGGCCGTGCTGGCACAACTGGCCGCGCGCACCGGCGCCAAGCTGCGCGCCTGATGCCCGCCCCGCAACACCGTGTGACTGAAGGAGAGCGCCCGTGATGGAATTCGTCGATAGCCTGGAAACCAACGCCTTGACCAAGGCCCAGCTGGCGGATTTGCTGTTCGACCAGATCGGCCTGAACAAGCGCGAATCCAAGGACATGGTGGATGCGTTTTTCGACCTGCTGGTGCAGCGCCTGGTGCAGGGGCAGGACGTCAAGCTCTCGGGCTTTGGCAACTTCCAGATCCGCACCAAGGCCCCGCGCCCCGGGCGCAACCCGCGCACCGGGGAGTCCATTCCCATCGAGGCGCGGCGCGTGGTCACCTTCCACGCCAGTAGCAAGCTCAAGGAGCAGATCCAGGACGCGGCCGGCATCGGCTAAGCTGCCGGGCTCCATCACTGCTGCCGGCGTCATCACCATGGGCCCCTTGCTTGCACCGATTCCTGCCAAACGTTACTTCACCATCGGCGAAGTCGCGCAGCTTTGTGGCGTCAAACCCCACGTGCTGCGCTACTGGGAGCAGGAATTTACCCAGCTGCGCCCCATGAAGCGCCGGGGCAACCGGCGCTACTACCAGCACCACGAGGTGCTCATGATCCGGCGCATCCGTGATCTGCTCTACGACCAGGGCTTCACCATCAGCGGCGCACGCAACCGGCTGCAGGAATGGGCGCTCGATGGCGCACAGGACGCAGCAGCACCGGGTGCGCTGCTGTTGCCTGGTGAGCACGCCGAGCCCACCCCTGCCAGGCCCCTGGCCCTGCGCCAGGAGTTATTGGAAATTCGGGCCTTGCTTTCTTTTTAGGCTGAAAATTGTGTATATAATCTAAGTCTTGTCGGCGTGTAGCGCAGCCTGGTAGCGCACTTGCATGGGGTGCAAG
>JAJTBK010000163.1 GCA_021286965.1 Comamonadaceae bacterium
CGACGTCGGGGCAAAAATACGCGATGTGGCCGGCGGTGTGGCCGGGCACGTCCAGCACCTGCCAGGCCAGGTCCAGGGCGTGGCAGGGTTGGCCGGCCGTCAGGGGGGTGTAGGGGCCAGGAATGGTCTCCTGCGCCGGGCCAAAAACCGGGGCGCCGGTGGCGGCGCGCAGTTGCGCCACGCCACCGACATGGTCACCGTGGTGGTGCGTGACTAGAATCGCCTGCAGCTGCAGGCCGTGCTGCTGCAGCGCCTGCAGCACCGGCGCAGCCGCCCCCGGATCGACGACCAGGGCGCGTTGCGCGTCGTGCAGCATCCAGATGTAGTTGTCGGTAAAGGCAGGCAGCGGCAGCAAATTCATGAGCGACGAAATTATAGGTTTGCACCATTGGTTCGCATCCGCCCCCGGGCGCTACCTGCTCGATTGGGAGCAGGCGCGCCTGGATGCGGCCGTGGCCGATATGTTCGGCTACCAGGCACTGCAAATCGGCCTGCCGTGGCTCGACGGCCTGCGCTGCAACCGGATGCCGCAGCGCTGGCTGGTGCTTGACGAGAGCTACCTTGGCCTGGACGTGGCCGCGCCCGCGCTCTGGGCGCAGGCCCAGGCGCTGCCGTTTGCCGACAACAGCCTGGATTTGGTGCTGCTGCCGCACAGCCTGGAGCACAGCCACGACCCACACGCCGCGCTGCGCGAGGTGGCGCGTGTGTTGGTGCCCGAGGGGCGGGTGGTGGTCTGTGGCATCAACCCCGCCAGTCTTTGGGGGCTGCGCCAGTTGCGTGCGCACTGGGGGCGGCGCTGGGGTTGGCGCTTGTACCTGCCGGACGAAGGCCAGTTCATCGCCCCCTGGCGCCTGCGCGACTGGCTGCGCCTGCTCGACTTCGAGGTCGAGGACGCGCAATTTGGCTGCTGGCGTCCGGCGGTGCGTTCGGCAGGCTGGTTGCAGCATTGGAGCTGGCTGGATGCGGCGGGTGCGCGCTGGTGGCCGATACTCGGGGCCGCGTATTTCATGGTTGCCGTCAAGCGCGTGCACGGAATGCGGCTGCTCGAGCCCGCCTGGCGCCAGCACCGGCGGCGCCTGGCGGCTACTGCTGCCCTGGCGCGCCGGGGCAAGGCACCGCTGGCGGGCCAGCGTTTTCATCACAAGGATTGAGTTTGAACGAAGTTGAGATTTACACCGACGGCGCCTGCAAAGGCAACCCGGGACCCGGTGGCTGGGGCGTGCTGCTGCGCGCCGGCAGCGTTGAAAAAGAGCTGTGGGGCGGGGCCCTGGACACGACCAACAACCGCATGGAGATGCAGGCCGTGATCGAGGCCCTCTCGGCCTTGAAGCGCCCCTGCGCCGTCACGCTGTACCTGGACAGCCAATACGTGCGCAAGGGCATCACCGAATGGATCCATGGCTGGAAAGCCAAGGGCTGGCGCACGGCGAGCAAGGAGCCGGTGAAGAACGTCGAGCTTTGGCAGCAGCTCGATCACCTCGTCAGCCAGGCGGGGCACCGCATCGAATGGCGCTGGGTCAAGGGCCATGCCGGCAACCCGGGCAATGAGCGCGCCGACCAGCTTGCCAACCGGGGCGTGGAGCAGGCGCTGGGGCGCTGACGCAGTGCTACGCCCGTAGTGCCTGCTGCAATGCCGCCAGGTCTTGCGGGCGCACTACGCGGGCCACCTCCTGGCCGGCGCGCAGCACGATCAAGGTCGGCCAGAGCTTGACGCCAAAGCTGCGCCCCAGGCGCTGTCCCTTGCCGTCTTCGATCTTGATGTGCGCCACTTCCGGGTGCGGCGCCAGGGCGGCTGCAATCAGCGGCTGTGCACTTTGGCAATGGGGGCACCAGGGGGCGCCGAATTCGAGCAAGCTGGTGCCGGGCAGGGTGTCGATGGCCTCGCGCGTCGGGGCCTGGGGCAGGTGCTGGGCTTGGTAAGGCATGGCAAATCTACGTCCGTGGATGCAGGGGGCGGTTCATGTGCAGGGCATCGTACGCCTGCCCGGCGACGATGAGTGCGCGCGGCTGCAGCCCCCAGGCGACGAAGCCCAGGCTTTCGTACAGGCGCACCACGTGGGTGTTGCTGGCGGTCACAGTCAGGGTCAGCTGCTCCAGGCCCGGTACCCGCGCCGCCACCATCAGCACATGCTGCAGCAAGCTGCGGCCCAGCCCCTGGCGCTGGGCGCCGGGGGCTACACACATGCCGACCAGTTGCGCGCTGTGGCGTTGCTGCAGGGGGTGTGCACGCTCGCAGCCGAGGCAACCGACGAGGGTGTGGCGGGCATCGAAGGCGCCCAGAAAAAACGTGCCCGACAGCGGTGGCCCGAAGCGCTGGGCGTAGGCCAGCGCCGGCTGCAGGCGGGCGCTGGCGTAGTCGGCGACGAAGGCTTCGGGGGCGCAGCGCAGGGCTTCGTCGCGCAGGCGCTTGTAGGCCGGTGCGTCGGCTGCGCCCAGGGGGCGAATGCGTGCCGTCGTGCTCATGGCAATGGCTGCTGCAGCGCCTGCAGCTCGGCCAGGGTATTGGCGTTGGCAAAGGCGTGTGGTGCGTCGCCGGGCTGGTCGAATGGTGCCAGGGCGCAACCGGCCTGCGCCGCCCAGGCGCCAATCTGGCGCCCGCCGGCGTCGGTGTAGCGCTGCAGGCTGGGCAGCAGACTGCGTTGCAATAGGCAAAACACCGGCTGGCGGCGCAATGGGCTGGGCGCCGTGGTTTGTCCTGGGTTGTGTTCAGGGGCGCAGGCCATGGCCAAGGGGGCTTGCGCGCTCCGGGCGGCAGCGAGCAGGCGCTGTGCCAGGTCGAGGGGAAAAAGCGGGCTGTCGCAGGGCACGGTCAGCAGCCAGGGCGTGTGGCAGTGCGCCAGCCCGGTGAGAAAGCCTGCCAGGGGGCCGGCGTAGCCCTCCAGGGAGTCGGTCAGCACGGGGGCGGCGTAGGGCGCGGCCAGGGCCTGGTACTGCTCCAGGTGGCGGTTGGCGCTGATCAGCAGCGGCCCGACCTGCGGCGCCAGGCGCACCAGCGCGTGCTGCGCCAGCGGCTGGCCGTGCAGCAGCTGCAGGCCCTTGTCCACCCCCCCCATGCGGCTGCCCTGGCCGCCAGCGAGCAGCAGGCCGGTGATGTCGTGCTGCTTCATCCGCCGATGTAGCTCATCTCGATGCGCCGTGCCTGGCCGCCGCTGGTGTCGGCCGGCAGGCTAGCGCGCAGCTCCGAGTAGCGGTCGCTGCGGCCTTGCCAGATGTGGGCGATGGCGGCGCTCAGCTGCGCGTCGCTGGCGGTGCTGCGCAACAGGCTGCGCAGGTCCCAGCCCTGGTTGGCGAACAGGCACAGGTAGAGCCGGCCTTCCATCGACAAGCGGGCGCGGTTGCAGGCGCCGCAAAAGGCTTCGGTCACGCTGCTGATGACGCCGATTTCGCCCAGTGCCGGGTCGTGTCGGCCCTGGGCGTCGGCCCAGCCCCAGCGCTTGGCGGTTTCGCCGGCCGCTTGTGGTGCCAGCGGCACCAGTGGGAGTTCGGCTTGCAGGCGGGCGATGACCTCGGCCGAGGGGACGACCTGATCCATGCGCCAGCCGTTGGTGGCGCCGACGTCCATGTATTCGATGAAACGCAGCGTGATGCCGCTGCCGCGAAAATGCCGTGCCATGCGCACGATCTCGTGGTCGTTCGTGCCGCGCTTGACGACCATGTTGACCTTGATGCGCTGCAGACCCGCCGCCTGGGCGGCGTCGATGCCGGCGAGCACCTCGGCAAGCGGAAAGTCAACGTCGTTCATGCGCCGGAAGATGGCGTCGTCGAGGCTGTCGAGGCTGACGGTGATGCGCTGCAAACCTGCCGCCTTGAGTGCCGGCGCCTTGCGCGCGAGCAGGGCGCCGTTGGTGGTCAGTGTCAGGTCGGGGGCGCTGCCGTCCAGGGTCTGCAGCCCGGCCAGCTGCGCCACCAGGTTTTCCAGCCCTTTGCGCAGCAGCGGCTCACCGCCGGTGAGGCGAATTTTGTACACGCCATGTTGCAAAAACAGCTGCGCCAGGCGCGTGATTTCTTCAAAACTGAGCAGCGCGCTGTGTGGCAGGTAGCGGTACTGGGCGTCAAATACCTCTTTGGGCATACAGTAGCTGCAGCGAAAGTTGCAGCGATCCGTGACGCTGATGCGCAGGTCGCGCAAAGGGCGTTGCAACCGATCCGTCAGCAGGCCGGAGGCCGGCGCCAGTGCACCCTGGGGCAGGGGGGGCACCAGCGCCAGGGCGCGCTGGTCCACGAGGGGAATGACACGTTCAGCCATGGCTGAAATTGTGCCCCATGGTCTGGACCGGGGCATGGATGCTTTGCGTGCGGTTGATATTGGTCAAGGCTTGGCGTGGGTTGGGCGCTGGTTGTCATATTGTGGTCGCCATAATTTGTACTGCCCGCGCCCTTGCGCGCCTACTCCTCTGATCGCCATGGCATCTTCTGCTTTGCTCCCTCTGTCTTCTTCGTCTGCCAGCCGCCGCCAGGCACTGCGTGCCGCTGCGGCCCTGGGCTTGATGGCGGTGCTGCCGCTGTCGGCGCAGGCGCGGCTGGCGCTGGCCTCGGCCATCAACCGCACGGCGCGCAACCGCGCGCTGTCGCAGCGCATTGCCAAGGCCTACGCCCAGCTGCTGCTGGGCGTTTTTCCTGAGCGTGCGCGCGAAGTCCTCAACACCGCGCGCCAGCTGGTGCGTGCCGGCTTTGACGAAATGGCGCAGCAGGAATGGCCGGCCGACGTGGCCAAACTGCTGGCCGATCTGCGCACCCAGTCCGACCGGCTCGATGCCCTCATCCTGCAGGCACCGACGAAAGACAGCGTGGTGCAGGTCGCAGTGCAGGCCGACCGGATGCTCGACGCCGCCAACACCGCCACCCTGGCCTTGGAAAAAATGGCCCAGGCTGACACGGCCAAGCTGGTGAACATTGCTGGACGGGAGCGGATGCTGTCGCAGCGCATGGCCAAGAACTACAACCTGCAGGCCATTCACCCGGACAGCAAGGCGGTGCGGGAGATCCTGGCGTCGGATGCGCTCGAATTCAAGCGCGGCCTCGATGAGCTGGGGAAGGCGCCGATCTCCACGCCAGCGATTCGTACCCAACTGGAGCTGGCCCAGGGGCAGTGGGTGTTTTTTGACGCGGCCCTGCAGCGCCACGCCGATGCGCGCGGCCTGGAGGCCGTGGCCACGACCAGTGAGCGCCTGCTGGAAGTCACCAACCGCCTGACCGACCTGTATGAGTTGGCACTGAAAGAGGTTTTGGGGTAACAGAGCAACGATTTCCTTGTGCAAAAAGGGTTATTTCCTTTTTGTGTCACTTAAATGACACGATAATCAGGGTTTGTACCATTGTGTATAATGATTGGTTATTGTAATGAAATCGTTTGATTCCTTGTTCCCCCTTCGCCAGGCGCAACCTGGTCGCCGTCAGGTCTTGCGCGCGGGTGCGGCACTGACCCTGCTCGCGGCCCTGCCCCTGGCAGCACAGGCGCGCCTGGCGATTGCCACCGCCATCAACCGCACGGCGCGCAACCGTGCGCTGTCGCAGCGCATCGCCAAGGCTTACGCCCAGCTGCAACTGGGCATCCTGCCCGATCGTGCCCGCGAGGTGCTCACCACCGCCCGCCAGCTGGTGAGCAGCGGTTTCAAGGAAATGGGGCAGCACGAGTGGCCGGCCGACATTGGCAAGCTGTTGGCGCAGTTGCACGCCGAGGCCGACAAGCTCGACAGCCTGGTCACCCAGGCGCCGACCAAGGACAGCGTGCTGCAGGTTTCGGCCCAGGCCGACCGGATGCTCGACGCTGCCAACACCGCCACCCTGGCGCTGGAGAAGCTGGCCCAGGCCGGCACGGCCAAGCTGGTGAACGAGGCTGGCCACCAGCGCTGGCTGTCGCAGCGCCTGGCCAAGAACTACAACCTGCGGGCCATCAGTCCCGAGGACAAGGCGCTGCGCGAACAGCTGCAGGCCGATGCGCAGGCGTTTCGCCATGGCATGGACATGCTCGCCAAGGCGCCGATCTCCACCCCCGCCATCCGCGTCCAGCTGGAACTGGCGCAGGGCCAGTGGATGTTTTTTGATGCCGCCCTGCAGCGACCGGCCGATACGCGCGGCCTCGAAGCCGTGGCCACGACCAGCGAGCGCTTGATCGAGGTGACGAACCAGCTCACCGATCTGTACGAGGGCGCCCTCAAGGAAGTGTTGGGTTAGGCGCATTTTTGCAAATTATTGCAATTGATCCTGGCGCGGGTTTGATGGGCGTCAGTGCGAGGGGGGTGGGTGGTTTTCAGAATCGCGCCCATGCCCCATACCCCCACTCCCTTGTTGTCATCGCCCCCGCTGCGGTGGCCGCACCGCCGTCTGGCCCTGCACCTTCTGCTGGCCAGCGTGGGCGCTGCGGCGCTGCCTTCGTCGGCCCAGGCGCGCCTGGCCTTGGTCACGGCCATCAACCGCACGGCCAGCCTGCGGGCGCAGACGCAGCGCCAAGCGAAGCTGTACGCCCAGCATTTCTTGAACGTGCAGTCTGCCAGGGCGCAGGAGCTGCAGACGCACTCGCGCCAGCAAATTCAAGCCGTGTTTGCCGACGTGCTACCCCACCCCTGGCCGGCCGAGGTGGTGCAGGCGCTGGAGCTGGCGCGCAGCCAGTGCACCCAGCTCGATGCCTTGCTGGTGCGCGCGCCCACCAAGGAGTTGGTGGCGCAGGTATCGGCGCAGGCGGATAAAGCCCTGGAGGCCGCCCAGCAGGCTACGCTGGCACTGGAGAAGCAGGCGCCGGCACCTACGGCGCGTCTGGTCAGTCTGGCAGGGCGCTTGCGCTGGTTGTCGCAGCGGCTGGCCAAAAATTACTATCTGCTGGCCACGGGTATGGATGCCAAACTGCTGCGCGAGCAGATGGCGCAGGATGCAGTTGAGTTTCGGCAAACGCTCGAAAGCCTGCAAAAAGCCCCGGTGGCCACGCCGGCGATTCGCTCGCAGTTGGAGCTGGCGCAGGGGCAATGGGTGTTTTTTGACGCTGCCCTGCAGCGTCCGGTTGATGCCCGGGGGCTCGACGCCATGAACACCGCCAGCGAGCGGATGCTGGAGGTGATGCAGCAGCTCGCTGGCGCGTACGAGGCAGCGTTAAAGGAAATTGTGGGCTAAATGGTTGCAGCCCTTGCTGGGTAAGCGTGAGACGCTATCATTTTTGCGTGCCTTGCAGCATTTTCATCGCTGAACCAATCAGGGTGGAGACTTCGCCCATGTGGCTGGGCACGATGAGGGTGGTCTGGGCATCCTTGGCGACGCGGCCGTAGGCGTCCACGGCCTTTTCTGCCACCTTGAGCTGCACTGCCTGGGCGCCGCCGGGGCGTTCGATGGCGCCAGCGACGCGCTCGATGGCGCGGGCGCTGGCTTCGGCCACGGCCAGGATGGCGGCCGCCTCGCCTTGCGCGCGGTTGATGGCGGCTTGTTTTTCCCCTTCGGATTTGGCAATGAAGGACTGGCGCTCGCCTTCGGCAAGGTTGATCTGCTCTTGCCGGCGGCCTTCGGAGGCGGCAATCAGCGCGCGCTTTTCGCGCTCGGCGGTGATTTGTGCCTGCATGGCCCGCAGGATGTCGGCTGGCGGCGTCAAATCCTTGATTTCGTAGCGCAGCACCTTCACGCCCCAGTTGAGCGCCGCTTCGTCGATCGCGGCCACGACCTGGGCGTTGATCATGTCGCGCTCCTCGAAGGTGCGGTCGAGTTCGAGCTTGCCGATGACGCTGCGCAGCGAGGTTTGTGCCAGCTGGGTGATGGCCATGACGTAGTTGGAGGAGCCGTAGCTGGCGCGCATCGGGTCGGTGACCTGGAAGTACAGGATGCCATCGACCTGCAGCTGGGTGTTGTCCTTGGTGATGCAGACCTGGCTGGGCACGTCCAGCGGCACTTCTTTCAGGCTGTGGCGGTAGGCCACCTGATCGATGAAGGGGATGAGGAAATTGAGCCCCGGCGCCAGCGTACCGGCGTATTTGCCCAGGCGCTCTTTGACCCAGGCGTGCTGCTGCGGCACGATCTTGACCGAACGCGCGATGAAGAGTCCGGCGATGACGAACAGGACGATGGCGATTTCCATGGTTTTACCCCGTTCCATTTTTTCTACCACCAGGCGGTTGC
>JAJTBK010000166.1 GCA_021286965.1 Comamonadaceae bacterium
CCAATGTCGTGCAACAGCGCCGCCAACCCCAGCGCCCGCAGGGCATCACCCGGCAGTTGCTGCGTGCGCCCGAGCAGCAGGCACAGCACCATGACGTTGATCGGGTGCTGTGCACTGCGCACGCCCACGTCCTCGGACAACAGGCGAATGACGCTGTCGCCATGGTCGAGCAGCTCATCGACGCAGGCGCCGACCAGGGCCGCACCCAGCGTACTGGCCAGCGCCGGCTGCTGCTGCACCACCTCGGTGATGCGCTGGTAATCGCGCGTGGCCTGGCCAAAGCTGCGCTCGCAGCTTTGCAGTTCCTGGTGCTGCGCTTGCAGCAGCGGTGCTGCTGGCGGTTGGGCCGGCGGCGGCTCCTCGGCGAGGGCGGCAGACGCCGCTGGCGGCAGCGGGTCACTCTTGTCGGGCAGCACGCGCACCTGGGCCACGCCGAGCGACTGCAAGGTGGCCAACTGCTCGGCGCTACCGATGCGGAAACTGCTGACGGGGAAGGGGTGGTTCATCCAGCCGACGTCGAGCTGAACGAACATGCCAATACGCAATTGGCCGATGGGAAGAAGAACTGAATGACTCACTACGCGTACGCCCAGCGCTTGCGCACCCCGACGGCCAAAAACCAGGGGCGATTATCACCCCGGGCCTGGGCGGTGGGCCGAAAACCGTAGCCCTCTATACGCCTATACGTCTTTGGGTTGTCACGACCAATTTGCGCCATCGTCAGCACCACAGGGAAGAGTTGTGGGTGACATCTTGCCACAGCGCCCAGGCGGCAATGGCAAACAACAGCAGCCCTGCCAGGCGGGTACCCCAGCTGGCGCGCCAGTGATTCAAGCGCTGGCGCAACTGCCCCCACAGCAAGGGGCCGGCCAGCAGCCACAGCCCGCTGCCCAAGGCAAAGCCCGCCATCGACAAGGCCCCTTGCAGCGGTCCATTGCTCAATGCCGCCACCAGGAGTGCCGAGTACAGCAGGCCGCAGGGCATCAGCGCCCAGCCGCCGCCGGCCACGAGCACGCCCCCGGGACGGGCCAGCAGCGGCTGCACACGCCGCCACAGCCCCCGGCCGGCGTTTTCCAGCCAGGCTGGTTGGCGCGCCTGGGCCATCATCAGGATGCCCCAGGCCAACATGGCCACATGGCTAAGGCCCCACAGCGGGCGCAGGGCGCCGGTTTGCTGCGTCAACCACGCCAGGCTGGCCATGGCCCAGGCCGCCATGGCCCCGGCCAGGGCGTAGCCGAGCAGGCGTCCGCCATGGAACAGCACCGCCCGGCGCCAGCGTGCACCGCGCTGCTGCGGCAGCCACTGCAGGGTCTGCGCCGACGGCGCGTTGCCCGCTGCGATGACGGCCTGGCACGGCGCAGCGCACATCGCCAGGCAATGCGGCCCGCCAGCCAGCCCCATGAGCAGTGCCGTCCAGATGAAAGCCCAGCCCTGCACGGCGTTCAGATGATGCGCGAGAAGCGGGCGCGGTTGCGGTCGGCCTGCAGGTAGCGGTCAAACACCATGGCCACGCCACGCACGAAAAACCAACCCAGGGCGGTGACCTTGACGCCCTCCTCGTTGACTTCGACCAAACCCTGGCCTTGCATGTCGCGCAGCTGCTCCAGCTCGGCGGCAAAGTAGCTGCGCGAGTCGATCAGCCAGGCGGAGTCGATGGGCTCGAACAACAACTCGCCCTGGCACATCAGCGCCATGATGACGGTGCGGCGCACCAGGTCGTCGCGCGACAGTGCCAGGCCCCGCACCACCGGCAGGCGGCCCTGGTCGATGAAGTCGTAGTACTCCTCGAGCGTCTTCGCGTTCTGGCTGTAGGTAGCCCCCACCTTGCCGATGGCCGACACACCCAGGGCGATCAGGTCGCAATCAGGCTGGGTGCTGTAGCCCTGGAAGTTGCGATGCAGGCGGCCCTGGCGCTTGGCGATGGCCAGTGCATCCTCGGGCAGGGCGAAGTGATCCATGCCGACGTAGACGTAGCCGGCGTCCATGAAGGCGGCGAGCGATCGCGCCAGCATGTTCACCTTGGCCGAGGCCGGCGGCAGCTCGGTGTTGATGATGCGCCGCTGCGCCTTGAAGCGCTCGGGCAGGTGGGCGTAGGCGTAAAGTGCGATCCGGTCGGGGCGCAGCTCAGCCACCTGGGCCAGGGTGCGATCGAACGATTCCGGGGTCTGGCGCGGCAGACCATAGATCAGATCGACGTTGACTGAATCGAAACCGATGCTGCGCGCTGCGGCCACCAGCTCGAACACCTGTTCGGCCGGCTGAATGCGGTGTACGGCTTTTTGCACCTCGGGGTCGAAATCCTGTACGCCGAAGCTCAGGCGGTTGAAGCCCAATTCAGCCAGCAGGCCCAGGCGCTCGGGCGTGACGGTGCGGGGATCGACCTCGATCGAATACTCCCCCCCGGGTACGAAGGTGAAGCTGCGCCGCAGCATCCCCATCAGCTCACGCAGTCCCTCGTCGGAGAGGAAGGTGGGCGTGCCGCCGCCAAAGTGCAGCTGGCTGACATGCTGGCCGACGCCGCAATGGGCAGTGTGCAAATCTACCTCGCGCGCCAGATAGCGCAGATAGACATCGGCGCGGTCGTGGTGCTTGGTAATGATTTTGTTGCAGGCGCAGTAGTAGCACAGCGATTCGCAAAACGGAACGTGCACGTACAACGACAACGGCAGCGCCTTGGCGGCCGTGCCCAGCTTGCGCTGCTGCAGCGCCAGCGTGTACTCGTCCTGGCCAAAGGCCTCGACGAACCGGTCTGCGGTGGGATATGAGGTATAACGAGGCCCGGATACGTCAAAACGACGCAGCAACTCGGGGGTGACAGCGGTCATAGCGGGATTCCTTGCGTGCGAGGGTAATATGCCGTACCCTCGCCTGATCAGTCTTGACTTCTATCAATTTAATCTATTGCTGTCGCATCTGCGACAATTTGACACCTGTCAGACATTTCCTGACGGCCGACAATGCCCCGCATTGCCAGCCAAGCGACACCCAGGGAGGCTTGCACCGCCTCCTTTTGCCGACATGAATTTGCAATCCACCATCAAAGTTGCCTGTTCCAACTGTAATTTGCGCGAGCTGTGTATGCCCGTGGGGCTGAACGAGCAGCAGCTGCAACGCATCGATGACGTTGTGGCAACGCGACGCAAAATCAAGCGCGGCGGCACCTTGTTCCGCAATGGCGAAGTATTTACCTCGCTCTACGCCATCCGCACCGGCTTTTTCAAGACCTGCGTGGCCACCGAGGATGGCCGCGACCAGGTGACGGGTTTTCAGATGGCGGGTGAAATCATCGGCCTGGACGGCATCGTCAACGACCACCACACCTGCGATGCCGTGGCCCTGGAAGACGCCGAAGTCTGCGTCATGCCGTTCGATCGCATCGAAGAGCTTTCGCGCGAGGTGACGGCACTGCAAAGCCACGTGCACAAGATCATGAGCCGCGAGATCGTGCGCGAGCACGGCGTGATGCTGCTGCTGGGCAGTATGCGCGCCGAAGAGCGCCTGGCCGCCTTCTTGCTCAACCTGGTGCAACGCCTTCACGCACGTGGGTTCTCGCAATCGGAACTGGTGCTGCGCATGACACGTGAGGAGATCGGCAGCTACCTTGGGCTCAAGCTCGAAACCGTGAGCCGCACTTTCTCCAAATTCGTCGAGGAAGGCATCGTCGAGGTCAAGCAGCGCCACGTCAAAATTTTGAGCACCGACGCCCTCCGGCGCCTGGTGAACAACCAACAAGCCTGCCAGTAAAGCGTCCAGCACGCCGCCCCGCCCCCGCTGCTCAGCGCCCGACGGCGTCCTCTGCCGGCGTGGCTGCGTGGTTGCGCCCCTGCATCGCCGGAGCCAACCCTTTTTCGCCCTGTGCCGCCAGGGTTTTGTTGATCTCCAGGCCCTGGCGGTAGTAATCCTCGGCAATCACCGGGTCAGGCTGGCGCACGGCCAGCCACAGGGTGACGAAACCGGCGACGACGACGATGGCCGGGCCGGCAATCAGCATCCATACATGGCCGTACTTCCACCAGGGTTGGGTCGGCTGCGCCGGCGCAGCGGCAGGAGTGGGTGTCGTTTGCATGGCAATCCTTGTCTTTGGAAAATCAGCGCGGCACCAGGAAAACGGCTTTTTCCTGCACCTGCACATGGGTCGCGCCCAGGGCCTCGACCTTGAAATAAATGGTGTGCGAACCCGGTTCGGCCGAGCCGTACGGGATCTGCAGACGCGTCGCCACCCAGCGTGCCTGCGCCGGCTCGACCTCGACCTCGGGCTCCGAGGCCACTTCCAGGCCATCGAGTCCGACGGCGGAAATGCGATAGCGGTGCGCCTCTTCGGTGGCATTCATGATCTGCAGGCTGAAGCTGTTTTCCAGCTTGCCACCAGCCACCAGGCGCGAGAGCGAGGCACGGTCGCGCACCACGTCCACCTTCAACGGCATTCGCAGCGCCAGGCTGGTGATCATGGCGGCGCTGATGGCCAGCAGCACCCCAAAGTAGATGAGGACACGCGGGCGCAGCACGCGACGCACCATCTGGCGCCCACTCCAACCCCGGGCCATGCCGTTTTGCGTCGTGTAGCGGATCAGGCCCTGCGGATAGTCCATCTTCTCCATGACGGTGTTGCAGGCGTCCACGCACAGACCGCAGCCGATGCAGTCGTACTGCAGGCCATCGCGGATGTCGATACCCGTGGGGCAAACCTGCACGCACAGCGAGCAGTCGATGCAGTCGCCCAGGCCGGCGGCCTTGTAATCCGTGGTTTTCTTGCGCGGCGCACGCGGCTCGCCCCGGCCCGGGTCGTAGCTGACGACCATGGTGTCGTTGTCGAACATGGCGCTTTGAAAGCGTGCATAGGGGCACATGTATTTGCACACCTGCTCGCGCAAGAAACCGGCGTTACCGTAGGTCATGAAACCATAGAAGCCGACCCAGAAAATCTGCCAGCCGCCCTGCAACGCCAGCAATTCACCGGCCAATTCACGGATCGGCACGAAATAACCGACGAAGGTAAATCCGGTCCAGAGCGAGACGGCGATCCAGAGGAACTGTTTGAGGGTTTTCTTCCAGGCTTTCTCGAACGTCCAGCCGTTGTTGTCCAGGCGCATCCGGGCACTGCGGTCGCCTTCGACCCGGTGCTCGATCCACATGAAAATTTCGGTATACACGGTCTGTGGGCAGGCAAAACCGCACCACAGCCGCCCGGCGACGGCGGTGAACAGAAACAGTGCCAGTGCCGAGATGATGAGCAGCGCCGTCAGGTAGATGAAGTCCTGCGGGTACAGCACCAGCCCGAAGAGGTAAAAACGCTTGGCTTCGAGGTCAAACAGCACGCTTTGGCGCTGCCCCCACTGCAGCCATGGCAGGCCGTAGAAAACCAGTTGCGTGAGAAACACCATCACCCAGCGCCAGCGTGCAAACACACCACCGATCGAGCGCGGGTATACCTTTTTGTGGGCTTCGTAGAAAGATGCAAAGCCCCCTTCCTTGGGTGCATCGGCGGGGGCTATGGGAATGATTTTGCGGGGCTTGCCAGCAGGCGGGGTCATGGACTGTGGACGGGAAATCGAGGGAGAAACAAAAAGGCGGCGCTCCTGGCGCCGTCTTGTGCTTACCGGGCTGCGCCCGGTTTGTTCGACAGGCCCCAGACGTAGGCCGTCAGGACGTTGATCTGCGCGTCGGTCAGGCGACCTTGCTGCGCCGGCATCTGGTTGGTGATGCCCTTGTTGATCCGCTCAATGATAGCGTTTTCACCCCAACCGTGCAGCCAGATGTCATCGGTCAGGTTGGGCGCGCCCAGGGCCTGGTTGCCCTTGCCGTCCATGCCGTGGCAGGCGGCGCAGGCACCGAATTTTTCCTTGCCGAGCGAAGCGCGCAACGAGTCGTGCGGGCTGCCCGAGAGACTGAGCACGTACTGCGCCAAGTTGCGCACGTCTTCTGGCGAACCGACGGCTGCGGCCATGGGCGGCATGACGCCGATACGGCCCTGGGCAATGGTCTCGTGGATCTTGTCGGGCGTGCCACCGTGCAGCCAGTCGCTGTCCGTCAGGTTCGGGAAACCCTTGCCGCCGCGTGCGTCCGAGC
>JAJTBK010000360.1 GCA_021286965.1 Comamonadaceae bacterium
GGCTGCAACACCGTCAAAGGCGTAGGCCAGGACGTCCAGAAAGCTGGCGGCGCCATCGAGCGCGCGGCCAAGTAAACCGCACCCCACAGGCTTGCACGATGCAAAAATTTACCCGCCACCAGGGCCTGGTCGCCCCCATGGACCGCGAAAACGTCGATACCGACGCCATCATCCCCAAGCAGTTTCTGAAGTCGATCCAAAAGACCGGCTTTGGCCCCAACCTGTTTGACGAATGGCGCTACCTGGATCAACCCGGCCAGCCCGGCGTGCCCACAGCAGCACGCCAGCCCAACCCCGACTTCGTCCTCAACCAGCCGCGCTACCAGGGCGCCAGCATCTTGCTGGCGCGCAAAAATTTCGGCTGCGGCTCCAGCCGCGAGCACGCGCCCTGGGCGCTGGAGCAGTACGGCTTTCGCACGGTGATCGCGCCGAGCTTTGCCGACATCTTCTTCAACAACTGCTTTAAAAACGGCATGTTGCCCATCGTCCTGCCCGAGGCCACGGTAGCGCAGCTGTTCGACGCCGTCGCTGCCGAGCCGGGCTACCAGCTGACCATCGACCTCGAACGCCAGGTGGTCATCCGCCCGCAGGGCGAGGAGATCGCCTTCGACGTGCTGCCGTTTCGCAAGTATTGCCTGCTCAACGGCTTCGACGACATCGGCCTGACGCTGCGCCACCAGGAAAAAATCGCCGCCTTCGAGGCCCAGCGCCTGGGCGCCAAGCCCTGGCTGGCGCATACCATGGCCGCCTGAAATTCAAGTAAAAACAAGCTGTAGCGCTTACCAGACAAGCGCTGCCAGCTATCAAATTAATAGTAAATCATGAAAATTGCAGTTCTGCCGGGTGACGGCATTGGTACCGAAATCGTCACTGAAGCCGTCAAGGTCCTCAAAGCCCTGGACTTGAAGTTCGAGCTGGAAACAGCCCCCGTCGGCGGCGCCGCCTACGAAGCGGCCGGCCACCCGCTGCCCGAAGCTACGCTCAACCTGGCCAAGGCGGCCGACGCCATCCTATTCGGCGCCGTGGGCGACTGGAAATACGACACGCTCGACCGCCCGCTGCGCCCCGAGCAGGCCATCCTGGGCCTGCGCAAGGCGCTCGGCCTGTTCGCCAACTTCCGCCCCGCCATCTGCTACGAGCAGCTCGTCGGCGCCAGCAGCCTCAAGCCCGAACTGATCGCCGGGCTGGACATTCTCATCATCCGCGAGCTCACGGGCGACATCTACTTCGGCCAACCGCGCGGGCGCCGGGTGGCCACCGACGGCCACTTTCCCGGCGCCGAGGAAGCGTTTGACACCATGCGCTACAGCCGCCCGGAGGTCGAGCGCATCGCCCGCGTGGCCTTTGAAGCCGCGCGCAAACGCAACAAAAAAGTCACCAGCGTCGATAAAGCCAACGTACTGGAAACCTTCCAGTTCTGGAAAGACGTGGTCACCGAGGTGCACCAGGACTACCCTGACGTGGAACTGCAGCACATGTACGTGGACAACGCCGCCATGCAGCTGGTGAAAGCGCCCAAGGCGTTTGACGTCATCGTCACCGGCAATATGTTCGGCGACATCCTCTCGGACGAAGCCTCCATGCTCACGGGCTCCATCGGCATGTTGCCCTCGGCATCGCTCAACGACAAAAAGCAGGGCCTGTACGAGCCCAGCCACGGCAGCGCGCCCGACATCGCCGGCAAGGGCGTGGCGAACCCGCTGGCCACCATCTTGTCTGCCGCCATGATGCTGCGCTTCAGCCTGGGCCAGAGCGAGGCCGCCGACCGCATCGAAGCGGCCGTGCAAAAGGTGCTGGCCCAGGGCCTGCGCACACCCGACATCTACAGCGCAGGCACGACCAAGGTCGGCACGGTGCAGATGGGCGATGCCGTCGTCAACGCCCTGCGTTAAAGCAGCGTTTACTTTCACGGATGCAGTGCCGCGCGCTGCATCCCCTACAATGTTTTTTTATGTTTGCCACGCCAGCCTTCCCATTGAAGACACCGCCCGCCCCTGCGGCCTGCGGCGCGTGCGCAAACGCCTCCAAAACCACGACGACCATTAAGGGCTGATCCAGCTCCGGCATCGTCGTGCGCCCTCCCTGGCCAGACGAGCCGGGGCAGGAAAACAGCCACCACCGGTCTGGCACACACTGTTTTTCCACTTGAAAGGGCGATAGAAATGAGCAAGCAATTGGTAGGCCTGGTCGGCTGGCGCGGCATGGTCGGCTCGGTGCTGATGGATCGTATGCAGGCCGAAGGCGACTTCGACCTCATCGAGCCGGTGTTCTTCTCCACCTCCAACGCCGGCGGCAAGGCGCCCGCCATGGCCAAGACGCACACCCAGTTGAAGGACGCGAACGACGTCGCCGCGCTGGCCCAATGCGACATCATCATCACCTGCCAGGGCGGCGACTACACCAAGGAAGTCTTCCCCCAGATCCGCGCCGCCGGCTGGCAGGGCCACTGGATCGACGCCGCCAGCGCGCTGCGCATGGAGAATGACGCCGTCATCGTGCTCGACCCGGTGAACGACGGCCTCATCAAGAACAAGCTCGCCGCCGGCGGCAAGAACTGGATCGGCGGCAACTGCACCAACTCCATCTTGCTCATGGGCCTGGCCGGTCTGTTCAAGGCCGACCTGGTGGAGTGGGTCAGCTCCATGACCTACCAGGCAGCCTCGGGCGGCGGCGCGAACCACATGCGCGAGCTCTTGAAGGGCATGGGCGTGGTCTACGCCAGCGTGGCCGACGAGCTGGCCACCCCGGCCTCGGCCATCCTGGAGATCGACCGCAAGGTGGCAGCCACCATCCGCCAGGACGTGCCCACCGAGTTCTTCGGCGCGCCCCTGGCCGGCGGCCTGATTCCGTGGATCGACTCGCAGCTGCCCAACGGCCAGTCCAAGGAAGAATGGAAGGGCCAGGCCGAGGTCAACAAGATCCTGGGCACCTCGGCAACGATTCCGGTCGATGGCCTGTGCGTGCGCATCGGCGCCATGCGCTGCCACTCGCTGGCGCTGACGCTCAAGCTCAAGAAGGATCTGCCACTGGCCGAGATCGAGGCCCTCATCCAGGGCGGCAACCCCTGGGTGAAGTTCGTCGCCAACGACAAGGCCGTCACGGTCAAGGAACTGACCCCCGCCGCCATCACCGGCGGCCTGGAAGTGGGCGTGGGCCGCGTGCGCAAGCTCAACATGGGCCCTGAGTACGTGTCAGCCTTCGTCATTGGCGACCAACTGCTGTGGGGCGCAGCCGAGCCGCTGCGCCGCATGTTGCGCATCCTGCTGGCTGCCTAAGCCACCAAGCGCCGAAAAGCACTGCAGCCACGGCATTTTTCACCCCTTGCGCCCACCTGGTCACTGCTAAGGTGGGTGCAGGCAGTAGAAATGCCCTGCTGCAGTGCTTTTTTGTCGCCACAAGCGGGCCCAGTAGATACGGGTGGTTACCGTACGTTGTCCCTAGCCAACGCGAAAACCACCCACGTCCCCCCAGGGAAAGCCTGGGCCGGCCTTGCGCTTGTCAGTGCAAAACATTGCTGCTAAGGTGCTTTTTTACATTTGTAGGACTTATGCAAAAAGGGGGGCTGCGAAGATGCGGACCGCTGGTTCCAGATCGTCGCACCCGCTAATTTACGTAAGTCATTTTTTATTTCTGCGCTGCGGTGGAGGCACCCGACCATGACAACAACGCCGGCCAATCGCGCCACCAAACCCCTGCAACAAATGGCAAAAATGCACCGTTGGAAATCCTCTGCCCTGGCCGCCGCCCTCGCCCTGAGCGGCCTATACGCGGGCGACGCCGCCGCCCTGGCCCTGGGCCGCATCACCGTGCAATCGGCGCTGGGCGAGCCCCTGCACGCCGAGATCGAGCTGCCGCAAATCACCCCCGCCGAAGCCGAATCCCTGCGCGCACAAATCGCCTCGCCCGATGTGTTCCGCGCCCAGGGCATGGAGTATTCCACTGCCATCAACGGCGTCCAGGCGCAGCTGCAGCGCCGTGCCGACGGCACCATGGTGCTGCGCCTGACGAGCAACCGGCCCATGAACGAGCCCTTCGTCGATCTGGTGCTCAACGCCTCCTGGAGCGCCGGCCAGATCGTGCGCAGCTACACCATGCTGTTCGACCCGCCGACGCTGCGCAAGGCACCGGCTGCCGTCAGCACGCCGGCACAGGCCAGCACCGTGGCCCCGGCCACTCCCACCGCCGACAAAGGCAAAGGTAAGGGCAAGGCCAAAGCCAGCAGTGCGGCCACCGCAGCCCCCGCGCCCGCCAGCCCCCCCGCTGACGGCGAAACCGTCACCTCCCGCCCCGGCGACACCGCCGGCCGCCTGGCCGAGGCCCATCGTCCGGCCGGCGTCTCGCTCGACCAGATGCTCGTCGCCATGGTGCGCAGCAACCCCGACGCCTTCATCGGCGGCAACGTCAACCGCCTCAAATCCGGCGCCGTGCTGCATATGCCCGACACCGCCAGTGCACAGGCCGTCTCCCAGGGTGAAGCGCGCCAGATCGTGGCCGCGCAAAGCCGCGACTTTGGCGACTTCCGCCGCAAGCTCGCCACCGCCGCACCGACGGCCGAAGTCGGCAGTGCCAGCCGCAGCGCCAGCGGCAAGGTACAAACCGAGGTGCAGGACAAGCGCCCGAACCAGGCCGCCCCCGACAAGCTGACCCTGTCCAAGGGCGCCCTGAAGGGCCAGAAATCGGCCGACGACAAGCTCGCCAAGGACAAGCAGGCCGAAGAAACCGCCTCCCGCAAGGCCGAGCTCTCGCGCAACATCTCCGAACTGAACCAACTCGGCAGCACCAGCGCCGCCGGTACGCCCGCCCCCGCCCCGGCCGCCAAGCCCGCCGCCGGTGTCAGCGTGCCCGTGGCCGCACCCGCCGCCACCGCGCCGGCAGTTCCCGCTGCCCCCCCCGTTGCGGCCGCCACCCCGGCCCCCGCACCCGCCCCGGAAGCAACGCCCGCCGTCGCCACCGAAACCCCTGCCACCCCTGCGGTAGAGCCCCCGGCCACGGCCCCCGAGGCCCCGGCGGCCGAGGCAGCGCCGGCCGAACCCACGCCGCCGCCCGCCCCGGCCCCGAAGGCGCCGTCGCCGCCGCCCACACCGGAGCCGCAGCCCGAGCCCAGCTTCATCGATGGCCTGCTCGAAGATCCGATGGTGCCCATGGCCGGTGGCGGCCTGCTGGCCCTGTTGCTCGGTTTTGGCGGCTACCGCGTCTGGCAGCGCCGCCGCCAGGCCGCCGGCACCGGCGTGGACAGCAGCTTCATGGAAAGCAAACTCCAGCCCGATTCCTTCTTCGGCCACAGCGGTGGTCAGCGCGTGGACACGGCGAACAGCGAAATGACCACCGGCGGCTCCTCCCTGGCCTACTCGCCCAGCCAGCTCGATGCCGGCGGCGATGTCGACCCGGTGGCCGAGGCCGACGTCTACCTGGCCTACGGCCGCGACCTGCAGGCCGAGGAAATCCTCAAGGAAGCTGCGCGCCACAACCCGGATCGCTCCTCCATCCAGGTCAAGCTTGCCGAAATCTACGCCAAGCGCCAGGATCGCAAGGCACTGGAGGTCGTCGCCGCCGAGATCTTCCGCCAGACCCAGGGCCAGGGCCAGGACTGGAACCGCGTCACCGACCTCGGCCGGAGTCTGGATCCGGAAAACCCGCTGTACCAGCCTGGCGGCCACCCCGGCATGACGGCGGAAGCCGCAGGGGCGCCGGTGTCGGACTTCCCGCACACCGCTCCCGTCACGCCCCAGCCCAAAGCCGAGCCCGTGGCGACACCGCCCAGCCTGGATCTCGACCTGGATCTCGGCCAGAGCCCGGAAATCCCGGCCGTGGCCGCTGCCCCCGGCAGCTTTGCCGCTGCTGCCGCTGCCGCCCAGCAGGAAGTCGCACCCATCGCCGACATGCCGACGCTGGACATGCCCGACTTCCACCTGCCCGAAGCCAGCGCTGGCGCGCCCGAGCCAGTGGCCGACCTGGGCGCGGAACTCGATTTCCCGACCTCCGACCTGAGCCTGCTCGACTCGGCCGCAGCTCCGCTGGCTGCCCAGCAGGCCCCGGCACCGGCGGCTGACTCGCTCGAATTCGACCTCGGCGACCTGTCGCTCGACCTCGACTCGGACACCCACGCCCTGCCACTGGAAGAGCGCCCCTCGGCCACCACCCCGGCCGACGACAACGACCCGCTGGCCACCAAGCTGGCGCTGGCCGAGGAATTCGACGCCATTGGCGACAGCGACGGCGCCCGCACCCTGATCGAGGAAGTCATCGCCGAAGCCAGCGGCGCCGTCAAGGAACGGGCGCAGAAACTCCTGGCCAAACTCAGTTGATGCCAGCAGCCACGACCCGCGTTGCCCTGGGCGTCAGCTACAACGGGCAACGCTACCGGGGCTGGCAAAGCCAGCCCGGTGGCGACACCGTGCAAGACCACCTCGAAGCGGCCCTGGGCCGCTTCGTGGCTTTGGGCGCGCCCCTGCCCACGCTGTGCGCCGGGCGTACCGACGCCGGCGTGCACGGCCTGATGCAGGTGGTGCACTTTGATGCGCCAGTCCAGCGCACGCCGTTCTCCTGGGTGCGCGGCACCAACACCTTTTTGCCGCCCGACATTGCCGTGCAATGGGCGCAGCCGGTGCCGGGCACCTTCCACGCCCGCGCCTGCGCCGTGGCGCGGCGCTACGCCTACGTGCTGCTGCAGTCACCCGTGCGCCCGAGCGTGGAAGCCGGGCGCGTGGGCTGGGTGTTCCACCCGCTCGATGGCGACGCCATGCGCGCCGCTGCCCTGCACCTGCTGGGCGAGCACGACTTCACCTCGTTTCGCGCCAGCGCCTGCCAGGCCAAAACACCCATCAAGACCCTGCACCGCATCGCCATCAGCCAGCGCCGCAGCGCGGGCGAGGGCAGCGCGAGCTGCTACTGGCGCTTTGAGTTCGAGGGCAATGCCTTCCTGCACCACATGGTGCGCAACATCATAGGCTGCCTGATCACCATCGGCCAGGGCACGCGGCCCGCCGACTGGATGGCGCAGGTGCTCGCCGCGCGTTCGCGCGACGCAGCCGCGCCCACCTTTGCGCCGGACGGCCTGTACTTTCTCGGCCCGGTGTACGGCCCCGAGTGGAACCTGCCCACGCGCACAGCTGCGTATGATTGGCTGCCATGAGCAGCCCCGCCCCCAGCCCCACCACACCCCTGCCCCCCCCCCTGCCCGCCTCTCGCACCCGCATCAAAATCTGCGGTCTCACGCGCGAGCAGGACGTGGACTGCGCCGTGGCCGCCGGGGCCGACGCCGTGGGCTTTGTGCTCTACGCCAAGAGCCCGCGCGCCGTCACCCCCGAACGCGCCGCCGCACTGGCGCAGCGCCTGCCGCCCTTCGTCACCCCCGTGCTGTTGTTCGTGAACGAGAATGCTATCAATGTGATAGCTGTTTGCGCTTATGTACCGGGCGCTACAGCCCAATTTCATGGTGATGAATCGCCCGCCGACTGCTGGGCCGCCAGCGGCCTGGGCGCGCGCCCCTGGCTGCGGGCGGCGCGCATTCCCCTGGGCGCGGGGGCGGCAAGTTTTGACCTCGTAAAATACGCGCAGGATTTTTCTCAAGCCCAGGCCATCTTGCTCGACGCGCATGTCGAAGGCTATGGCGGCGGCGGCAAGGCATTCGATTGGTCACTCCTTCCACCAAGCGTCAACTCTCACCTCGTTTTGTCTGGTGGGCTCACGCCTGCAAACGTGATCGATGGCATCGTGCAGGTGCGCCCGCGCTGCCGCTCGCTCACGGTTGACGTCAGCTCCGGCGTCGAAGCCACGGGCGCCGACGACCAGCCGCTCAAGGGCATCAAGGATGCCGACAAGATCCACCGCTTCGTTGCCGCCGTGCGTGCGGCCGACGCCCAACTTGCACAGAAATACCCCCATGACCTACCAACAACCTGACGCACGCGGCCACTTCGGCCCCTACGGCGGCAGCTTCGCCAGCGAGACGCTGACCCACGCCCTGACCGAGCTGCGCGAGGCCTACGCCCGCTACCAAAACGACCCAGAGTTCCAGGCCGAATTCCACTCGGAGCTGGCGCACTTCGTGGGCCGCCCCTCGCCCGTGTACCACGCGGCGCGCACCAGCCGCGAGCTCGGTGGCGCGCAGATTTACTTGAAGCGCGAAGACCTCAACCACACCGGCGCGCACAAGATCAACAACGTCATCGGCCAGGCCATGCTCGCCCGCCGCATGGGCAAGCCGCGCATCATTGCCGAAACCGGCGCCGGCCAGCACGGCGTGGCCACGGCCACCATCTGCGCGCGCTACGGCCTGGAATGCATCGTGTACATGGGCGCCGAGGACGTGAAGCGCCAAAGCCCCAACGTCTACCGCATGAAGCTGCTGGGCGCCACGGTGGTGCCGGTCGAATCGGGCAGCAAAACGCTCAAAGACGCGCTCAACGAAGCCATGCGCGACTGGGTGGCCAACGTGGACAACACCTTCTACATCATCGGCACCGTGGCGGGGCCCCACCCCTACCCCATGATGGTGCGCGACTTCCAGAAGGTGATTGGCGAGGAGTGCCTGGCGCAGATGCCCGAATTCCTGGGCGCAGGCCGCCAGCCCGACGCCGTGGTTGCCTGCGTGGGCGGCGGCAGCAACGCCATGGGCATTTTCTACCCCTACATCGACCATGCGGGCACGCGCCTGATTGGCGTGGAAGCGGCCGGCGAGGGGCTCGACTCCGGCAAGCATTCGGCCAGCCTGCAGCGCGGCACGAGCGGCGTGCTGCATGGCAACCGCACCTTCATCCTGCAGGACGAAAACGGCCAGATCACCGAAACCCACAGCATCAGCGCCGGGCTGGACTACCCCGGCGTCGGCCCCGAGCACGCCTGGCTGCAGGAAACAGGCCGCGCCCAATACGTCGGCATCACCGACGCCGAGGCGCTGGCGGCCTTTCACCACCTGTGCCGCACCGAGGGCATCATCCCCGCGCTCGAATCGAGCCACGCCTTTGCCTACGCCATGAAGCTCGCGCCGACGATGCGCATCGACCAGTCCATCCTGGTCAACCTCTCGGGCCGGGGCGACAAGGACATTGGCACCGTGGCCGACCTCTCGGGCGCCGATTTTTACGACCGGCCCTCCATGCGCGGCCTCAAGGTCAAGGGAGCAGACAAGCCATGAGCCGCATCCAGGACACCTTTGCACAACTGCAAGCCAAGGGCCGCAAGGCCCTGATCCCCTACGTCACCGCCGGCTTTCCGTTTGCCGACATCACGCCTGCCCTCATGCACGGCATGGTCGAGGCCGGGGCCGACGTGATCGAACTGGGCGTGCCGTTTTCCGACCCCATGGCCGACGGCCCCGTGATCCAGAAAGCGGGCGAAAAAGCCCTGGCGCTGGGCATTGGCATGGTGCAGGTGCTGGACATGGTGCGCAGCTTTCGCCAGCGCAACCAGAGCACGCCCGTGGTGCTGATGGGCTACGCCAACCCGGTCGAGCGTTACGACCAGATCCACGGCGCCGGCGCCTTTGTGCGCAATGCGGCCGAGGCCGGGGTCGATGGCATTTTGGTGGTGGACTACCCGCCCGAGGAATGCGAAGACTTTGCCGCGCAGCTGCGCGCGCACGGCATGGATTTGATCTTTTTGCTCGCCCCGACCAGCACCGAGGCGCGTATGCAGCAGGTGGCGCGCGTGGCCAGCGGCTACGTGTACTACGTCTCGCTCAAGGGCGTGACCGGCTCGGGCGCGCTCAACACCGAGGAAGTCGCGGCCATGCTGCCCGTCATCCGCCGCCACGTCCGCATTCCGGTGGGCGTGGGCTTTGGCATCCGCGACGCGGCCACGGCCCAGGCCATCGGCCAGGTGGCCGACGCCGTGGTCATCGGCAGCCGCATCATCCAATTGATCGAAGACCAGCCGCACGAAAAAGTGGTGGCCGTCACCGTGGACTTTCTGCGCGGCGTGCGCAAGGCCCTCGACGCATAATAGAGGGCAACCCCCTGAGCGGCTTCGCCGCTTCCCCCTTCTCTCGCTGCTTGCGCGCAGGAAGGGGGACGCCGCCAGTGCGGCGGGGCGGCCCTTGCACGGCGGCCCTCGCCTGGGCCGCGTCAGTTTCAAAGGCCGCGCCGCTGCGGGCCCATTCATACAGAGGAATACGCATGTCCTGGCTCGAAAAACTCCTGCCCGCCAAAATCCAGCAAACCAACCCCACCGAGCGCCGCCAGATGCCCGAGGGCCTGTGGATCAAGTGCCCCAGCTGCGAGACGGTGCTCTACAAGAACGACCTGGAACTCAACCAGAACGTCTGCCCCAGTTGCGGCCACCACCACCGCATCGGCGCACGCGCGCGCCTCAACGCCTTCCTCGACAACGAGGGCCGCTATGAAGTCGGCCAGGAAGTGCTGCCGGTCGATGCCCTGAAATTCAAGGACAGCCGCAAGTACCCCGAGCGCCTGAAAGAAGCGCTGGAGAACACCGGCGAGACCGATGCCCTGATCGTCATGGGCGGCGCGGTCAAAAGCATCAACGTGGTGGCCGCCTGCTTCGAGTTCGACTTCATGGCCGGCTCCATGGGCTCCGTGGTGGGCGAGCGCTTTGTGCGCGGCGTCGAGACCGCGATCGAACAGAAGGTGCCCTTCATCTGCTTTACCGCCACCGGCGGCGCACGGATGCAAGAGGGCCTGTTCTCGCTCATGCAAATGGCCAAGACCAATGCCGCCCTCACGCGCCTGGCGCAAAAGGGCCTGCCCTACATCAGCGTGCTCACCGACCCGACCATGGGCGGCGTTTCCGCCGGCTTCGCCTTCATCGGCGACATCGTCATCGCCGAGCCCAAGGCCCTGATCGGCTTCGCCGGCCCACGCGTCATCGAAACCACCGTGCGCGTCAAACTGCCTGAGGGCTTCCAGCGTGCCGAATTCCTGCAGGAAAAAGGCGCCGTGGACATGATCATCGACCGGCGCGAGCTGCGCGACACCATCGCCAAGAGCCTGGCCATGCTGCAGCGCCTGCCGGCGGATGCCGTGGCCTGACAAAGCACTGCACCATCCCCACCCCAACCGCCGCCCGGCGGTTTTTTTACGCCCGCTCCTGCCCGGCTTGGTGCATGGGCTGCAGGCTTGCACCACATCAGGCCGCAAATGCACCATCCCTGGCCCGATTTCAGGGGTAAACCCCCTGGCACGGTCATTGCGTACCTTGACTGCATTCACTGCAGAAAGGCACACGATGAAGCGATCAAAACTGGTTTTGGTGGGCAACGGCATGGCCGGGGTGCGCACGCTCGAAGAGCTGCTCAAGATCGCGCCTGACCTGTACGACATCACGGTATTCGGCGCCGAGCCACACCCCAACTACAACCGCATCCTGCTCTCGCCCGTGCTGGCGGGCGAACAGACCCTGGAGCAAATCGTGCTCAACGACTGGGCCTGGTACCAGGAGCACGGCATTACCTTGCACGCTGGCTGCACCGTGACCGAGGTCAACCGCGCCCGCCGCACCGTGCTCGCCACAGGCGCCAGCGGCGAGGCCATCAGCGCGCCCTACGACCGCTTGATTCTGGCCACGGGCTCCAACCCCTTCATGCTGCCGATCCCAGGAAAAGACTTGGCCGGCGTGCTCGCCTACCGCGACATTGCCGACACCCAGGCCATGATCGATGCGGCGGCGAAGTACCGGCACGCCGTGGTCATCGGCGGTGGCCTGCTGGGGCTGGAAGCCGCCAACGGCCTGATGAAGCGCGGGATGCAGGTGAGCGTGGTGCACGCCGGCGAATGGCTGATGGAGCGCCAGCTCGACCCCGTAGCCGGGCAGATGCTGCAGAAGGCACTGCAAGAGCGCGGCATGGAATTTTTCATGTCGGCGCAGACGCAGGAGCTGCTGGGCGGCGACGATGGGCGCGTGAAAGCCGTGCGCTTCAAGGACGGCAGCGAAGTCCCCGCCGACCTGGTGGTGATGGCCGTGGGCATACGCCCCAACACGCAGCTGGCCGAATCCATGCGCCTGCACGTCAACCGGGGCATTGTGGTGAACGACACGATGCAGACCACCACCGACGCGCGTATCTACGCCGTGGGCGAATGCGCGGCGCACCGGGGCGTGGCCTACGGGCTGGTGGCGCCGCTGTTCGAGCAAGGGCGGGTAGCGGCCAACCACCTGGCCGAGTTCGGCATTGGCCGCTATGTGGGCTCGCAAACCTCGACCAAGCTGAAGGTGACGGGCATCGACCTGTTCTCCGCCGGCGACTTCATGGGCGGCGCGGGCACGGAGGAAATCCTGCTCAGCGACCCCGGCAGCGGCCAATACAAGAAGCTGGTGCTCAAGGACGACAAGCTGGTGGGCGCCTGCCTGTACGGCAACACCGTCGATGGCAGCTGGTACTTCAAGCTGCTGCGCGAGGGCCGCAGCGTGGCCGAGCTGCGCGACAAGCTGATGTTTGGCGAGAGCAACATCGGCGAAGGCGGCCACGCCGGCCAGAACCAGGCCGCCGCCATGGCGGACGAGGCCGAGGTCTGCGGCTGCAACGGCGTCACCAAGGGCACGATCTGCAAGGCCATCAAGGACAAAGGACTGTTCACCATCGACGAGGTGCGCAAGCACACCAAGGCCAGCGCCAGCTGCGGCTCCTGCACGGGCCTCGTGGAGCAAATTTTGATGGCCACCGTGGGCGGCGCCTACGCGGCGGCCAGCACCGCCCAGCCGGTGTGCGCCTGCACCGAGCACGGCCACCAGGCGCTGCGCGAGGCCATCCGCACGCACCACCTCATCACCAAGGAAGAAGTCTTTGCCTTCATGGAATGGAAGACACCCGACGGCTGCCCCAAATGCCGCCCGGCGGTCAACTACTACCTCACCAGCACCTGGCCGAAAGAGGCGCTGGACGACCCGCAAAGCCGCGCCATCAACGAGCGCAGCCACGCCAACATCCAAAAGGACGGCACGTATTCCGTCATCCCGCGCATGTGGGGCGGCGAGACCACGGCGGCCGAGCTGCGCCGCATTGCCGACGTGGTGGACAAGTACCAGATTCCCGGCGTCAAGGTCACGGGCGGCCAGCGCATCGACCTGCTGGGCGTGAAGAAGGAAGACCTGCAGGGCGTATGGCGCGACATCGGTATGCCCTGCGGCCACGCCTACGGCAAGAGCCTGCGCACGGTAAAGACCTGCGTCGGCAGCGAATGGTGCCGCTTTGGCACGCAAGACAGCAGCCAACTCGGCCGCGACCTGGAGCGCGCGCTGTGGCGCATGTACGCGCCGCACAAGGTCAAGCTGGCGGTGAGCGGCTGCCCGCGCAACTGCGCCGAAAGCGGCATCAAGGACGTGGGGATCATCGGCGTCGATTCCGGCTGGGAGATCCACATCGCCGGCAACGGCGGCATCAAGACCGAGGTGGCGCACTTCTTCACCAAGGTGAAAACCGCCGAGGAGGTGATGGAGATCAGCGGCGCCTTCCTGCAGCTGTACCGCGAAGAGGGCTGGTACCTGGAGCGCACCACGCACTACGTCGCCCGCGTGGGGCTGGAGCACGTCAAGCAGAAGGTGCTGCAAGACGCCGAGAACCGCAAAACGCTGTGGACGCGGCTGCAGTTTGCCCTGGAGGGCGAGCCCGACCCGTGGTTCGAGAGCGAGAAGGCGCGCGTGGACGAGCGCCAGTTCATCCCGATTGCGGTCGCCGTCTGATATTGAATAAAAAAACGGCTCTAGCGCCCTACCAATCAGCGCTAGCAGCTATGAAAGGTATAGCAATGAGTACGCACTGGAAATACATCTGCCAAGTCACCGACATCCCACGCCAGGGCGCGCGCCGCGTGGCGCGCCCCCGGGGGCTGGAAGTGGCGCTGTTTCGCACCGGTACGGATGCCGTCTACGCCCTGCTCGACTACAGCCCCTACAAGGGCGGGCCGCTGAGCCAGGGCATGGTGTTTGGCGACAACGTCGCCTGTCCGCTGCACCACTGGACGATTGCCCTGGCCAGCGGCCAGGCGCTGGCGCCGGACGAAGGCAGCACGCCCACCTTCCGCGTGCACGTCGATGACGGCGCGGTGTACCTCGACGCCAACGAACTCGCCGCTCACGCGCTGACGCCCACACGCCCGCTGGCCGGGCCGGCGCTGCGCTGTACGTAAACCGGAACGCACCACGAGAAGGCGGCCGCGCATGAAGACCACCACCCCCTCCACCTGTCCTTACTGCGGCGTCGGCTGCGGCGTGTTGATCGAAAGCGAGGCCGGCCGCATCACCGGCGTACGCGGCAACCCCGAGCACCCAGCCAACCAGGGCCGGCTGTGCTCCAAGGGCTCGACGCTGCACCTCACGGCGCGGCCCGCGCTGCAGGCCCAGGTGCGCCTGTCGCAGCCGCAAGAGCGCAGCACACGCGGCGCCAGCCCGCATCCCGTGGGCTGGAACCAGGCGCTGGACGGCCTGGCCCAGCGCCTGGCGCGCACCGTGCGGCAGCATGGGCCGGACGCTGTGGGCCTGTACGTCTCGGGCCAGCTGCTGACCGAGGACTACTACGCCTTCAACAAATTCGCCAAGGGGCTGCTCGGCACGAACAACATCGACACCAACTCGCGCCTGTGCATGAGCAGCGCCGTCGCCGGCTACAAGGCCACGCTCGGCGCGGACGCGCCGCCCGCCTGCTACGACGACATCGCCCACGCCGCCACGCTGTTCATCAGCGGCGCCAATCCGGCCTGGGCGCACCCCATCCTGTTCCGGCGCATCGAGGACGCCAAGCGCGCCAACCCGGCGCTGAAAATCATCGTCTGCGACCCGCGCCGCACCGACAGTGCCGAGCTGGCCGACCTGCACCTGGCGCTCAAGCCCGGCTCGGACGTGTGGCTGTACCACGGGATGCTGCGCTGCATCCTGGAGCGGGGCTGGCTCGACACGCATTTCATCGCCACCCGCACCCAGGGTTGGACGGCCCTGGCTGCCCTCGTCGCCCAGGCCACGCCCGAGGCCGTGCAGCAGCACAGCGGCATTGCCCCCGCCGACCTGCTGCAGGCCGCGCGCTGGTTTGCCGGGGTGCACGATGGATCGACCTCGCGCCAGCCCACGCTCAGCCTGTACTGCCAGGGCCTGAACCAGTCCGCGCACGGCACCGACAACAACACCGCCCTCATCAACCTGCACCTGGCCTGCGGCCAGATCGGCAAGCCGGGCGCGGGGCCGCTTTCGCTCACCGGCCAGCCCAACGCCATGGGTGGGCGCGAGGTGGGGGCGCTGGCGAATCAGCTGAGCGCGCACCGCAACCTGGCCGACGCCCAGCACCGCACCGAGGTCGCCGCGCTCTGGGGCGTGCCCAGCGTGCCCGCGCAGCCGGGCAAGGCGGCCATCGAAATGTTCCAGGCCGCTGCCGACGGTCAGATCAAGCTGCTGTGGATTGCCTGCACCAACCCCGCGCACAGCCTGCCCGACCAGGCCCTGGTGCGCCGCGCCCTGCAGCGCGCCGAGTACGTGGTGGTGCAGGACGCCTACGCCACAGGCGCCACGGTGCGCTACGCCGACCTGCTGCTGCCCGCCAGCACCTGGGGCGAGAAGGAAGGCACGGTGACGAACAGCGAGCGCTGCATCAGCCGCGTGCGCGCCGCCGTGCCCGCGCCGGATCTCGCCTGGGCCGACTGGCGCATCGTCACCGAGGTGGCGCGGCGCCTGCAGCCGCTCCTGCCCGAGCGCGCCGCCTTGCCCAGCCTGTTCCCCTACGACGGCCCCGAGGCGATCTGGAATGAGCACCGCGAGAGCACGCGCGGGCACGACCTGGACATCACCGGCCTGACCTGGGCGCAGCTCGAAGCCGCGCCGCACCAATGGCCCTGCCCGGAGGGTGCGCCCACAGGCCGCGCGCGCCTCTATACCGACCAGCATTTCGCCACCGCCGACGGCCGCGCGCGCTTTGCCCTGCAGCTGCCGGGCACCGTGGCCGAACCCACCGACGCGCGCCACCCCTTCGCCCTCCTCACCGGCCGCCTGCGCGACCAGTGGCACGGCCTGAGCCGCAGCGGCCTGGTGGAAAACCTCTGGGCCCACGCCAGCGAACCGCGCGCCGACATGCACGCCGCCGACATGGCGCGCCTGGGCCTGCAGGGCGGCGGCCTGGCCTACCTCACCAGCCGCCGGGGCAGCATCATCGCCCCGGTGCAGGAGAGCAGCACGCTGGCGCCCGGCCAGGTCTTTCTGCCCATGCACTGGGGCGACGAGGTGTTGGGCGGCGCCAGCAGCACGGGCCGGCGCCTGGCGGGCGTGAACGCTCTGACCAGCGGCGCGTGCTGCCCGCAATCGCTGCAGCCCGAGCTGAAACACACGGCCATCAAGGTGCTGAAAGCCGAGCTGCCCTGGGGCCTGTGGGCCCAGGCCTGGCTGCCGCTGGCCCAGGTGCAGCGCGTGCGCCAGCAGCTCGAAGAGCAGATGGCGCAATTCCCCTTTGCCAGCTGCAGCCTGTTCGGCCGTGCCGAGCAGGGCTGCGGCGTACAGCTGCGCGCCGCCGCACACCACGCCGTGGACGAGACGCTGATCGAGCACATTGCCACCCTCCTGGGCCTGCAGGGCGCGGGCCTGCTGGCCTACCGCGATGCGCGCCGGGGCCAGTGGCGCCGCGCCCGGCTGGAGGCGACGGGCAAGACACAGCAGCTGCAGGCCGTGCTGCTGGCCGGCGACACCAGCGCCCAGGCCTGGATCGCCCCGCTGCTGCAGGAGCGCCTGGATGCCCAGCCACTGCGCCGCGCCCTGCTGCAGCCGGGCGCCAAGCCGCCCCAGCCCCTGGCGCCGCGCGGTGCCACCGTCTGCGCCTGCGAGGGTGTGGGCGAGAACGCCATCACCGGCCTGCTCGAGACCTGTCAGGGCGACGCCCCCACACGCCTCAAGCGCCTGCAAAACGAGCTGCGCTGCGGCACGCAATGCGGCTCCTGCGTGCCGCAGCTGCAGCGCATGGTGCAGGCCAGCATGGCAGGCGCTTGAAGCAACCCATTCCTTGTTCTCACGGAGAAGCACCATGACGGGATTTCGCACTTTTCTCAAGGCTGGCCACGCGCCCACGCTGCTGGCGGCCTTTGTCTACTTCACCTACTGCTGCGGCGTGTGGGTGGCCAACGGCGCCATGGCGCCGTTCATCAAGGAATCGCTACAGCTGACGCCGGCGCAGGTGGGGCTGATGCTCTCGGTGCCGATCTTTGCCGGCGCCCTCATGCGCTTCCCGCTGGGCGTGCTGGCGCAATACATCGGGCGCAAGAACGCCACCCTGGTGGAGATGGGCGGCATCGCCATCGCGCTTTTGTACGGCTACTTCGTCGTCGCAACCTACAACGACCTGCTGGCCATGGGCGTGTTGCTGGGCGTGGCCGGGGCCAGCTTTGGCGTCGCGCTGTCGCTGGGCTCGGGCTCGTTCCCGCCGCGCTACAAGGGCCTGGCCATGGGGCTGGTAGGCGCAGGCAACGTCGGCACTTCGGTAGCCGCGCTGCTGGCACCAATGCTGGCGCAGCTATGGGGCTGGAAGGCGGTGTACGGCCTGGCGGCCCTGGGGCTGCTGTTGCCCATCGCCGTGATGTTGACCCTGGCGCGCGAGCCCGAGGATGTGGCCCCGCACGCCACCTTGCGCGAACACGTGGCCTGCCTGTTCGAAGTGGATGGCTGGGCTTTTAGCGCCATCTACGCCGTCACCTTCGGCGGCTTCATCGGCCTGGTGACGTTCCTGCCGACCTACTACTACGACCAGTTCGGCGTGAGCAAGGTGCAGGCCGGGCAGCTGACGATGCTGGCCGCCTTCATGGGCGCGGCAATGCGCATCCTCGGCGGCTGGCTGTCCGACCACTGGGGCGGCATCAACACCCTGACGGCCGTGCTCGTCATCGTCGGCCTGAGCCTGTTGGCCTGCGGCTTCGCACCCAGCTCGCTGTGGAACGGCACCGCCTGGCTGCTGCTGTGCTTTGCCGCCCTGGGCGCCGGCAACGGCGCGCTGTTCCAGTTGGTGCCGCTGCGCTGGCCGCAGAGCACCGCCGTGGCCGGCTCCATGATCGGCGAGATCGGCGCCCTGGGCGGCGGCCTGGTGCCGGCCGCCATGGGCCTGTCGCGGCAATACCTGGGCAGCTACCTGTGGGGCTTCATCGCCCTGGCCATGCTGGCCCTGGCCATGCTGGCCGTGCTGCGTCTGCTGCAGCCGCGCTGGACACGCAGCTGGAGCCGTGCCGGTGGGCGTGCACTCTCCCCCCAGGCAGCCCCCGCCGGTTAAGGCGCCGTGCACGCGGCGGCAGCGCCTTCGGTATAGTGCCGCTACCGAACCTCCGCCTCCTCGCTGCCTTGCCCTTGCCCTTGTTCGACCAGCTCTCGATTCGCTACAAACTGGTGGTGCTGCTCGGCCTGAGCCTGGGCCTGGGGTTGTGCGTGTCGGCCCTGGTGGCGCTGTACTCAACCTGGGTGGCCGAGCGCCAGTCATCGCTGCGCGCCCTGCACCAGATCGCCGCCATCACCAGCGAGAACATGCGCGCCGCGCTCGCTTTCCACGACGCCCAAAGCGCTGCCAACATCCTGGCACCGCTGCACACCAACCCGCACATCCGCTACGCCCTGGTGACCAATGAAAACGGCCAGTTGCTCGGCCAGTACCGGGCACCGGCGACGACCGAGGCGCAGGCACAGGCCTGGCACGCCCGGATCGAGCAGCACCCGGCCACACCCGAGCAGCAGCAAGAGGCCATGGAGCGGGCCTACCACTACGTCATCTACCCGATCGATTTCGACGGCAAGCGCATCGGCCGCCTGGCCCTGCTGGCCGACAACGACGCCATGTACGCCAAGATGCGGCAATTTTTCATGCTCCAGGGGCTGGCCTCGGTGCTGATCCTGGCAAGCCTGCTGCTGCTGTCCTGGCGCTTGCAGCTGATCTTCACGCGCCCCATCCTGCAGCTGCTGGCCCTCATGCGCCGCATCGGCCACAGCAAGGACTACACCCCGGTGCTGGCAACGCTGCGCACCGATGAGTTCGGCGAGCTGTACCGGGGCTTCAATGCCATGCTGCAGGAGATCCGCCAGCGTGACGAGCAGCTGAGCCGCCTGGCCACGACCGACACCCTCACCGGCCTGGCGAACCGGGGCCATGCGCTCGACGTCCTGCAAGCCATGGTCACCCGCGCCCAGCGCAAGCACGAACCCATGGGCGTGATCCTGCTCGACGTCGATCATTTCAAGCAGATCAACGACCGCCATGGCCATCCAGCCGGCGACCAGGTGCTGCGGGACATGGCGCACATCCTGCAAGCCAACATCCGCACCTACGACCTGGCGGCACGTTTTGGCGGCGAAGAATTTTTGCTGCTGTGCGACGGCGCCGACCTCGCCACCACCGCCGACATGGCCGAACGCATCCGCGCCAGCGTCGCCAGCCACAGCTTTCGCCTCGCCAGTGGCCAGGTGCTGCACGTCACCGTCAGCCTGGGGCTACACGTCGGCAGCGCCGTCCCCGAGACGGCGATGGCACGGATCGAAGCCGCCGACCAGGCCCTGTACCGTGCCAAGCAGGCCGGGCGCAACCGCGTGGAGAGCGCCTGACATGCAACGCCTGGCGCACGGCCTCATCGCCCTGCTGTGCCTGCTGGCCGGCATGGCGCCGGCCTGGCCCAGCCACAACGAGCTGCAGCTCAAGGCCGTGTTCCTGGGCCGCTTTGCCAGCTATGTGCAATGGCCACAGCCCGAGCGCGCAGCCTTCGACATCACCGTGCTCGGCAACACGCCCCTGGCGGCGCAGCTCGAGCAGCTGTACGCCGACAAGCGCATCCAGGGCCGGCCGGTGCGCATCCGCACCGTGGCCCAGGTGCAGGACGTGGGCACGCCGGACATGCTCTTCATCGCCCTGCCCAGCATCGCCCTGCGCCAGGCCGCCATCGCCTACGCGCAGGAGCACGGCATCCTGAGCGTGAGCGATGCCAAGGGCTTTGCCGAGGGCGGCGGCATCATCCAGATCAACTTCGTCGAGCAAAACGTCCAGATCAAAATCAATTACGACGCTGCCGTGAAAACGGGCCTGCAGATTGGCGCGCCCCTGTTGTCCATTGCCACGGTGCTGCGGGGAAGCCAGCCATGAAGCCCATCCTGACTCTCCTGCCCCTGTGCCTCGCCTGCAGCGCCGCCCTGGCCGAGGCGCCGCAGGCCGAGGCCGACCTGTACACCCTGCCCCTCGACGAGCTGCTGCGCGTGCAGATCCCGCTGCAGGCCGACGTCGGCGCGCGCGATGGCGCGCGCAGCGCGCACGACGCCAGCGTGCCCATCGACGTCTACACCGCCGAGCAGCTGCAATCCGTCGGCACCCTGCAGCTGGCCGAAGCCCTGGCGGCCCTGGTGCCGGGCTTGAACTACCCCCGCCCCTCGATTGCCGACGGCACCGACCACGCGCCGCCCTTCACGCTGCGCGCACTCAACCCCGACCAGGTGCTGGTGCTGGTCAACGGCAAGCGCCAGCACCAAAGTTCACTGCTGCACATGAACGGCACCATCGGCCGGGGCAGCTCGGGGGTGGATCTGAACACCATCCCACTGCTGGCGGTCGAGCGCGTCGAGGTGCTGCGTGACGGCGCCGCCGCGCAGTACGGCTCGGACGCCATCGCCGGCATCATCAACATCGTGCTCAAGGGCTACGGCCACGGCAACCAGGCGCTGCTCGGCTGGGGCCGTACCACGGCCGGCGACGGCCTGCAGCGCCAGGCGGCGCTGTTCATCACCCGGCCGCTGGCGGGCGACGGCTTCGTCAACCTCACGGCCGAGCTGCGCGACCGGGGCGCCACCAA
>JAJTBK010000175.1 GCA_021286965.1 Comamonadaceae bacterium
ACAGTGAAACGACTTCGCGCCGATGATAGTGCGGATTCCCGTGTGAAAGTAGGTCATCGTCAGGCTATTAATAGCAAACTAACCCCTTCACTCTCTCGAGTGGAGGGGTTTTGTTTTTTCTGGCTAAGTATGTGCTCGGCGATGCGGTAGGATTGACGTTAACGTCAACGTCGTCTCGATATGGCCATTACCTACAGCATCAGCGATCTCGCCAAAGAGTTCGACCTCACCACCCGCGCCATGCGGTTCTATGAAGACATGGGCCTGCTGCAGCCTGAGCGCAGCGGCCCAGGCGGGCGCAACCGCGTCTACAGTGCCCGGGATCGCACCCGTCTGCGCCTGACCCTGCGCGCCAAGCGGCTGGGCCTGTCGCTGTCCGAGGCCAAGGAAATCATCGACCTGTACGACAGCCCGCGTGATACTGGCGTGCAGCTGCAAAAATTTCTCCAGGTGCTGGCGCAGCACCGCAAGCAGCTCGAAGAACAAATGGCCGATTTGCAGGCCAATCTGGACGAAGTCCGCGCGCACGAGCAAGAGGCTCGTAGCCTGCTCGCAAAAATCGCGCATAATTGACGTTTACGTAAACGTAATAAGCGGCCCGCCGACAGAGCAGCACCCGAGCCGCCCACCTTCCAGGAGACTTTCCATGAGCCTTGCCCCCCTGCCCGGCCTGAACTTCCAACTGGGCGACGACATTGACGCGCTGCGCGATGCCGTGCGCGACTTTGCCCAGGCCGAGATCGCACCGCGTGCGGCCGAGATCGACCGCAGTGACCAGTTCCCGATGGATGTCTGGCGCAAGCTTGGCGACCTGGGCGTGCTCGGCATCACCGTGCCGGAGGAATACGGCGGTGCCGCCATGGGCTACCTGGCGCACATGGTGGCGATGGAGGAAATCTCGCGCGCCAGCGCCTCGGTCGGCCTGTCCTACGGTGCGCACTCCAACCTGTGCGTGAACCAGATCAACCGCAACGGCACGGCGGCGCAAAAGGCCAAATACCTGCCCAAGCTGATCAGCGGGGAGCATGTGGGCGCCCTGGCCATGAGCGAGCCGGGCGCCGGCTCCGACGTCATCAGCATGAAGCTCAAGGCCGAGGACAAGGGCGGCTACTACCTGCTCAACGGCAACAAGATGTGGATCACCAACGGCCCGGATGCCGACACCCTGGTGGTTTACGCCAAGAGCGAGCCCGAGCTGGGCGCGCGCGGTGTCACGGCGTTCCTGATCGAGAAGGGAATGCCTGGTTTTTCGATTGCGCAAAAGCTCGACAAACTCGGGATGCGCGGCAGCCATACCGGCGAGCTGGTGTTTCAGAACGTGGAAGTACCGGCCGAGAACGTGCTGGGCCAGGTCAACGGTGGTGCCAAGGTGCTGATGAGCGGGCTCGACTACGAGCGCGCGGTGCTCACTGGCGGGCCGCTGGGCATCATGCAGGCGGTGATGGACAATGTCGTGCCCTACATCCACGACCGGCGGCAGTTTGGGCAAAGCATTGGCGAGTTCCAGCTCATTCAGGGCAAGGTCGCCGACATGTACACCGTGCTGCAGGCCGGGCGCAGTTTTGCCTACACCGTGGCCAAGAACCTCGACATGCTCGGCAGCGAGCATGTGCGCCAGGTGCGCAAAGATTGCGCCAGCGTGATTCTGTGGTGCGCCGAGAAGGCGACGTGGATGGCGGGCGAAGGTGTGCAGATTTTTGGCGGCAACGGCTACATCAACGAGTACCCTCTGGGGCGTTTGTGGCGCGACGCCAAGCTGTACGAAATCGGCGCGGGCACGAGCGAGATCCGCCGTATGTTGATTGGTCGCGAGCTGTTTGCCGAAACCTGTTGACCCCGCACCCCGCAAAGCAAAGGAAAACCATGACGACCAGTTCCATCACCGATCTTTTTGAGCACAACCGCCAGTGGGCGGCGCAGATGGAGCGGGAAAAGCCAGGGTTTTTCACCGGCCTGATGGCCCAGCAAAAGCCGCGCTACATGTGGATTGGTTGCTCCGATAGCCGCGTGCCGGCCAACCAGATCACGGGGCTGGAGCCGGGCGAGGTGTTCGTGCACCGCAATATCGCCAACGTGGTCGTGCCGACCGACCTCAACTGCCTGTCCACCATCCAGTACGCAGTCGATCAACTCAAGGTCGAGCACCTGATGGTCGTCGGCCACTACGGCTGCGGCGGCGTGCTGGCGGCGCTGCAGGATGCGCGCATTGGCCTGGCCGACAACTGGATCCGCCACGTGAAAGACGTGCGCGACAAACATGCTGCGCTGCTTGCCGCCGTGCCCCTGCCCAAGCGCCACGATGCGTTGTGCGAGTTGAACGCCATCGAACAGGTCATGAACATCGCCCACTCCACCGTCATGCAGGACGCCTGGGCGCGTGGCCAGAAGGTGCAGCTGCACGGCTGGTGCTACAGCCTGCAAAACGGCCTCATCACCAACCTGCAGATGAGCGTGCCGGACGTCGCCGGCCTGGCCGAGGCGCACCGCCAGGCCGTGGCCCTGGTGGCCGAGCGCGCGCAGTCCTGAGCACCGAAGGCCCGGTCATGGATGGGGCGCAGCGCCTGGATGCACCACAGGCGTTCGCCATCGCCCGTGCCATGCTCGACGGCTTCAACCGTCACTACCGCCTGTTCCGGGGCGAGTCGGCGCGCGCCAAGCACCGTTTCGAGACCGCAGACTGGCACGGCCAGCAACGCGCGCAGCGCGAGCGCATCGAGTTCTACGACCTGCGGGTGCGCGAATGCGTGCGCCGGCTGGAGAAAGAATTTGCCGCCGGCGGGCAGGGCATGGCCCTGTGGCAGCAGGTCAAGCTGCACTACATCGGCCTGCTGGTGAACCACTGCCAGCCGGAGCTGGCGGAGACGTTCTTCAACTCCGTCACCACCAAGATCCTGCACCGCACGCATTTCCACAACGACTTCATCTTCGTGCGCCCGGCGGTCAGCACCGAATACATCGCCGGCCGCGAGCCGCGCCCGAGTTACCGTGCGTACTACCCCGAGCCCGACAGCCTGGCGCAGACGGTGACCGGGCTGCTGCGTGATTTCGACCTGCAGCGCCCGTTCCAGGATCTGGCACGCGACGTCGGCTACGTGCTGGCGGCGCTGCAGCCGCGCATAGCCCAGCTGACGCTGCGCGCCAACTTCCAGATCCAGGTGCTCTCGGGCCTGTTCTATCGCAACAAAGGCGCGTACGTCGTCGGGCGGGTCATCAACGGCTTTGCCTCCATGCCGTTTGCCCTGCCCATCCTGCACGCCGACGACGGCCTGCTGTACATCGATGCCGCCCTGTTCGGCGAGGACGACCTGCTGGCCCTGTTCTCCTTTGCGCGCGCCTACTTCATGGTGGACATGGAGGTGCCCAGCGCCTACGTGCAGTTCCTCGCCAGCCTCATGCCGCGCAAACCCCTGGCCGAAATCTACAGCGCCCTGGGCCTGGCCAAGCAGGGCAAGACCTTGTTCTACCGTGAATTCTTGTGGCACCTGCAGCATTCGAGCGACCGCCTGCGCATGGCCCCCGGTATCAAGGGCATGGTCATGCTGGTGTTCGACCTGCCGAGCTTTCCCTACGTCTTCAAGCTCATCCGGGACGCGTTCCCGCCGCAAAAAGACACCACCCGCGCCCAGGTCGAGGCCAAGTACCAGCTCGTCAAACACCACGACCGCGTCGGGCGCATGGCCGACACCCTGGAGTACAGCCTGGTGGCGCTGCCGCTGGCGCGCTTCCATCCGGATTTGCTCGCCGAGCTGCAGCAGCACTGCGCCAGCCAGATCGAGATCAGCGATCGTGACGGTGATGGCCAGCCCGAGCTCATCATCCGCCACCTCTACATCGAGCGGCGCATGGTGCCGCTGAACATGTACTTGCAGGAAGCCTTCGATGCCGGCCTGCAGGATCCGCAGGTGCGCGCGCGCCTGGAGCGCAGCGTCATCGACTACGGCAACGCCATCAAGGACTTGATTGCGGCCAACATCTTCCCGGGCGACATGCTGTGGAAGAACTTCGGCGTCACGCGCGGCGGCAAGGTGGTGTTCTACGACTACGACGAGATCGAATACCTGACCGATTGCCACTTCCGCGCCGTGCCGCCGCCGCGCTGCGAGGAGGACGAGCTGTCGGGCGAAATCTGGTGGAAGGTCGGTCCGCGCGACGTCTTTCCCGAAACCTTCGCCCCCTTCCTCCTGGGCCACCCCATGGTGCGCGAAATTTTCATGCGCCACCACGCCGACCTGCTCACCCCCGCCTACTGGCAGGCGCACCAGGAGCGTATCCGCGCCGGTCACGTGTACGACGTCTTCCCCTACCCGGGGCAGCGGCGTTTTCCCCCTTCCCACCCACCCGCTTGAAGGAGTTTTGCCATGCCCCATCCCCTTGATCCCATCGTCATCGTCGGCGCCGCGCGCACGCCCATGGGCGCGCTTCAGGGCTGCT
>JAJTBK010000185.1 GCA_021286965.1 Comamonadaceae bacterium
GGTGGCCCAGCGCCAAACCCAGGCTGGGCGCCAAGCCATGGATCGCGATGGCAAAGCGCCGCCGTTGCAGGGCTGCACCGGCCTGTCGGGCTTTGAGACGCTCGACCGCGTGCTCGAAGTCGATCAAACGCCGATTGGCAAAACCCCGCGCTCCTGCCCCGCCACCTACATTGGCTTCTGGGACACCATCCGCAAGCTCTACGCCGAAACGCTGGAAGCCAAGGCACGCGGCTACGCGCCGGGGCGCTTCTCCTTCAACACCGGCGCCGGTCGCTGCCCGGGCTGCGAGGGCCAGGGGATGCGCACCGTGGCCATGAGCTTTCTGCCCGACGTGAAAGTGCCCTGCGAGGTCTGCCACGGCGCGCGCTTCAACCCCGAGACGCTGGCCGTCACCTGGCGCGGCAAAAACATCGGCCAGGTGCTGCAAATGCCGGTGGACGAGGCGGTGGAATTCTTCGCCACCATGCCCAGCATCGCCCACCCGCTGCAGCTCTTGCAGGACGTGGGCCTGGGGTATCTGACGCTCGGCCAGCCCAGCCCCACGCTCAGCGGCGGCGAGGCCCAGCGCATCAAGCTGGTGACGGAGCTGACCAAGGTGCGCGATGACGTGGGCCGCCGTGGGCAAAAAGCCCCGCACACGCTCTACGTGCTCGACGAGCCCACCGTGGGCCTGCACATGGCCGACGTGCACAAGCTGATCGCCGTGCTGCACCGCCTGGTCGATGGCGGCCACAGCGTGGTCGTCATCGAACACGACCTGGACGTGATCGCCGAGGCTGACTGGGTGCTGGACCTGGGGCCGGAAGGCGGCAGCGGCGGCGGGCGGATCGTGGCCACGGGCACGCCCGAAGCCCTGGTGGCGGCGGGCACGCACACCGGGGCGGCTCTGGCGCCGGTATTGGCGCGCTGACTACACTGCTGCCCCCATGGAACATTCTTCTTCCCGGCTTCTGGCCGACGTGGATGCGCAGCTGGCGCAGTGGCAGGCGCAGGGCTTGCTGCGCCAGCGGCGCACGGTGCAATCGCCCTGCAGCGTGGCGCCGCAGGTGCAAGGCCAGCGGCTGCTGGCCTTTGCCAGCAACGACTACCTGGGCCTGGCCAACCACCCGGCGATTGCCGCCGCCCTGGCCGAGGGCGCGCAGCGCTGGGGTGCGGGCAGCGGCGCCTCGCACGTCGTCAGCGGCCACCTGCAGCCGGTGGCCGAGCTGGAAGAGGCCCTGGCAGCCTTCGTCGGGCGCGCGCAGGCGCTGTTCTTCTCCAGCGGCTACCTGGCCAATCTGGCGGTGTTGCCGGCGCTGCTCGAACGCGGCGACGTCGTCTTTCACGACAAGCTCAACCACGCCTCGCTGATTGACGCCGTGCGCCTGGGCCGCGCACAGGACTGGCGCTACCCGCACGGCGACATGGCCACGCTCGAACGCCTGCTGCAGCAGCACCGGGGGCGGCGCGCCATGATCGTCTCGGACGCGGTGTTCAGCATGGACGGCGACGTCGCCCCGCTGCGCCAGCTCTACGCGCTGGCGTGCGCGCACGATGCCTGGCTGGTGCTCGACGATGCCCACGGCCTGGGCGTGCTCGGCCCCGGCGGCGCCGGCAGCCTGGCGCAGGCCGGCCTGCCGCCCGATCCGCGCATCGTGCACATCGGCACCCTGGGCAAGGCCGCCGGCGTGGCCGGGGCCTTCGTCGCCGGCGATGCGCGCGTGCTGCAGTGGCTGGTGCAGCGCGCCCGGCCCTATATCTTCACCACCGCCAGCCCGCCGGCCCTGGCCTGCGCGCTGCTCGCGGCCCTGCCCCTGGTGCAGGCGGGCGACGCGCTGCGCGCCCAGCTGCAGGTGCGCATCG
>JAJTBK010000209.1 GCA_021286965.1 Comamonadaceae bacterium
GGCGCGACGCAGGATGCGGTGCTCGGCCGACACTGCCGGCGCGGTGGTCTGCGAAGACATGAGAGACACTCCTTGACGCTCACTGGCGCTGTTCGGAAAGTGCCTCGTATTCAATACACCGCGGTCGCCGAAATCACTGCAATTGCAGAAGCAGCGACTGCAATTGCAGTGCGCCGCATCGGCATCATGCTGGCCGCGTCGTCAGCGCGACGCCTCCAGGTGGCGCCGCGCCTGCGCGAGCTTGCTCCACAGCGTCCGCTCGCTGAGACCCGGCCGCCCCTCATGGTGTGCGATCAGCGCGCTGACCACGGCATCCATGCTGCGGAACGACGAATAGGCCGCGCCTGACGGCGAATTGCCCAGCAGCAGCGTCAGCAGTCCGCCGATGATGTTGAGGTAAGTCGTCTCGCTGCGCAGACCAGGCTCGCGCGCCTGTGCGTCGTTGGCCGCGCGCGTGGCATGTTCCTTCGCCAGTGCTTCGTGCGCGGTGCGCAGCGTTTCATGCACCAGGGCAAGTTCGGCAAGTTGCGACTTCGCTGCTTCGCGATCGGCCAGCAGAATGTTGAGCGTGTCCACGCTCACCGCCGGATGCACCGCGCGTTCGATGCCGTCAAACAAAAACCCCGGCCGATCGCCGGGGTAGAACTGCGACATCCACGCTTTCAAGTCCACGTGGCGCACGGTCAACTCGGGGTCGTCGAGCGCCGGCCGCTGCGAGTCCAGCACGATGCCGGCCTTGCCACCGGGCAGTTCGCCATGCGTCAGCGCGTCGAAGATGCGCTCGGCATACAGGCGCAGCAGCGGCCAGCGCGGGAATTCGCCGGGCTCCGGCATGGCACGCTGCTCCAGCGCTTCCAGAATACGCTGCTCGAAGCGCAGGAGACCGCACCAGCGGACGGCCGCCTCGATCGGTCGGTAGTACGTCTTTGCGCCAAAGGCGTGGCTGCTCGATTTCGGCATATCGCGCTCTTCCCATCGTCGGATCGACACATGGCAAGCGCGCGCGGCCCACATGGGCGCAGCGATTGCCCAAAGAACCCGATGAAGCGCGAGCCGGTCGGCATCGTGGTGGACGTTGGGTGCGGCGATGTCGCCGAGCGTTACGCAGGGGGCAAACCTCCTTGCGGTGCCCGCTACACCTCAACCATAATGCACCTGCGAAAAATCTTGTTACCGGCGCAACGGTCTGAAAAGCCGCGCATCCAAGTTCGATCAGGAAGGGATGCCGCGCTTTACCGGAAAACCAGGGCAAAGTTTTCGTAGGAAAACGGGCGAGGTAAAGCGCCAATGCGTCTTCCGGCTGAGCCGGTTTGCATCCAGCAAGGGCTCATGCGTTCTGCGTCACTGCAGTGACCTCGATAGCTTGAAGGTGCCTTGCTTGATGCCGGGTGGATAGGCCCGATTCGCCATTCAAGCCCGTGACGCAAAAGGTCGGCCGCCGATGCAATGCGGGTCAAGGTCCAGACCGAAAGGGAATCGTACCGTCCAAAATCCCCGCGTCACATCGGGCGTTGATCGGTGCCTTGCGGGCGTCCGACACGCTCCACGCGGTCGATGAACTGCCGCAGCGGCTCCATGATTTCGCCTTCGGGTCGCAGTAGATAGGTCGTCAGCGAAGCGGTCTCGTCGGCCAGCGGCCGCACGACGACATCGGCCTGATGGCAACCCGCCAGATGCGCCGCGCTCGAAAAGCCCACGCCGTAGCCGGCGGCCACGAGGGCGAGCATCAGGGAATGGGTTGTGACGTACTCGGCTACCGTCGGCTGCGCATCCACCGTGCGGAGCACCCGTTCGCGTTGCCGGCTGCAACCTTCGCAGACCTGGGGATCGCACAGCACCAGCGGATAGCTCGCCACTTCCTCCAGCG
>JAJTBK010000213.1 GCA_021286965.1 Comamonadaceae bacterium
TCGGCACGCTGACCGAAACCTTTGCCGCCATCGAAATGGCCAAGCGCGCCGGCTACACCGCCGTGATCTCGCACCGCTCGGGCGAAACCGAGGACAGCACCATCGCCGACATCGCCGTGGGCCTGAACGCCGGCCAGATCAAGACCGGCTCGCTCTCGCGCAGCGACCGCATCGCCAAGTACAACCAGCTGCTGCGCATCGAGGAAGACCTGGGCGACGTGGCCGTGTACCCGGGCCGCAGCGCGTTCTACAACCTGCGCTAAAGCGCCTGCACTGCTGCCATGGTTGCCCGCCTCGTCCCCCTGGTGCTGCTGGCCCTGCTCGGGGCCATCCACGCCCAGCTGTGGACGGGACGCGGCAGCGTGCACCATGTGCGCGACATGCAGCAGCGCATTGCCGAGCAGCAGGCCGAGAACGACAAGGCGCGCCAGGAAAACGCACGCCTGCAGTCCGAGGTCAACGACCTGAAAGAGGGCCTGGACATGGTGGAAGAAAAGGCGCGCTACGAGCTGGGCATGGTCAAGCCCGGCGAGGTGTACGTGCACGTGGCGCCGCCCAAGCCCTGAAGTTCAGGCATAAAAATACCTGATTAGCGACCTGCCTCAGACAAACCCCGTTCGCCCTGAGCTTGTCGAAGGGCTGTTCGCACATCACGCCCTGGCTTCGACAAGCTCAGCCCGAACGGATAGGGGTAAACTCACCAATCAGGTAAAAATAGCTGCTCGCGCTTGCCAGACAAGCGCAAGCAGCTATTTTTTTGATAGCAATTACTTGAGGTTGCCCGACAGGAAGCGCGCCAGGCGCTCGCTTTTCGGGTTGGCCATCACGCTGTGCGGATCGCCCTGCTCCTCGATCTGGCCCTGGTGCAGAAAAATCACCTGGTTCGAGACTTCACGCGCAAAGCCCATCTCGTGCGTGACGACGAGCATGGTGCGCCCCTCCTGCGCCAGCACCTGCATCACGCGCAGCACCTCGCCCACCAGCTCGGGGTCGAGGGCGCTGGTCGGCTCGTCGAACAGCATCACCTCCGGCTCCACTGCCAGCGCTCGGGCAATGGCCACGCGCTGCTGCTGGCCGCCGCTCATGTGGTTGGGGTAGGCGTCCTCGCGCCCTTCGAGCCCCACCAGGCGCAGGTATTTGCGCGCCCGCGCCACGGCCTCATCGCGCGGCAGGCCCAGCACGTGCACCGGCACTTCGATGATGTTGGCGAGCACCGTCATGTGCGCCCAGAGGTTGAAGTGCTGGAACACCATCGCCAGGCGCGTGCGCAGGCGCTGCAGCTGCTGGTGGTCGGCGGCTTCCAGGGCGCCATCGCGCGCCATGCGCAGGGCCAGCTCCTCGCCGGCGACGCGGATGCGCCCTTGTTGCGGGCGCTCCAGCAAATTAATGCAGCGCAGCAGCGTGCTCTTGCCCGAGCCGGAGCTGCCAATGATGCTGATGACGTCGCCCGCGTACGCGGTCAGCGAGACGCCCTTGAGCACCTCGTTCGCGCCGTAGCGCTTGTGGATGTCCTCCACCTGGAGTTTGATCGGGCTGTTCATGTCTGGGGGGTCAATGTTTGCGCGGCGCCAGGTAACCGAGGAAGCGCCGCTCCAGCAGCTTGGAGCAGCCGAGCAGGGCAAAGGTGATGCACAGGTAGATGGCGGAGGCGAACAGATAAGCCTCGAAGGGCAGGAAAAAATCGGCGTACACGCGGCTGGCCGCGCCCGTCAGATCGAGCAGCGCCGGCACCGTGCTCGCCAGGCTGGAGCTGTGCAGCATCATCACCACCTCGTTGCCGTAGGCGGGCAACATGCGGCGGATGGCGCTGGGCAGCACGATGCGGCGCATGAGCTGCCACGGGCCCATGCCCATGGCGCGTGCGGCCTCGACCTCGCCCTTGCTGGTCTCGCGGATGGAGCCGGCCAGCGTCTCGGCGGTATAGGCCGCCGTGTTCAGCGCGCACGACAGCAGGGTGCAGAAGAACGGCTCCTTGAAGTGCGTCCAGGGCCAGACGTCGTCCCAGTGCGCCTGCACCCAGGCCAGCTGGGCGACGCCGTAGTAGATCAAATACACCTGGATCAAGAGCGGCGTGCCGCGCATGAAGTAGGTGAAGGTCTGCGCCGGCCAGCGCAGCCAGGCGCGCGGGCTCACCAGCGCCAGGGCGCACAACAGCGCCAGCAGCGCGCCCACCGAGAGGCTGTAGAGCGTCAGCTGCAGCGTGACGAGCAGCCCCTCGCCGTACAGCGCCAGGGTCTCGGGTTCAAAAATCACGCTCCAGTTCATTGCAGCTGCACCTTGTCACTGCCCAGGCTGTAGCGCGCACTCACACGCTTGAGCGCCCACAGCGAAATCGAGGTGTAGATCAGGTAGATCGCTGCCGTGAAGAGGAAGAAGGCAAAGGGCTCGCGCTGCGAGGCGCTGGACTGCTTGGCCAGGTAGGTCATGTCGTGCAGGCCAATCAGGCTGACCAGCGCCGTCGCCTTGATGAGCACCAGCCAGTTGTTGGTAAAGCTCGGCAGCGCGTAGCGCACCATCTGCGGCAGCGTGATGCGCAAGAACGTCTGCAGCCGCCCCATGCCAAAGGCCCAGGCGGCCTCCATCTGCCCCTTGGGGATGGCCAGAATGGCACCGCGAAAGGTCTCGGTCATGTAGGCGCCGTAGATGAAGCCAATGGTGAGCACGCCAGCGACGAAGGGGTCGAGATCGACGCCATCGGGGTTGCCCAGCAGCTCCAGCAGATTGTTCAGGCCGATGGCGCCGCCGTAGAACACCAGCAGCATCATGAGCAGCTCGGGAATGCCGCGCACCACGGTGGTGTAGGTGCTGGCGGCCCACACCAGCGGGCGCCGCCCCGAGAGCTTGGCCGCCGCGCCCACCAGGCCCAGCAGCGTGGCCACGGCCAGCGAGGCCAGCGAGACGGACACCGTCAGCAGCGAGCCCTGCAGGATGGCAATGTAGTAATCACTCATGGGAAAAACAAAACGGCGCACCGTGCGCAGCGCAGCTGCGCGGGCGGTGCGCCAGGGGCATCACTTGCCGTAGGGATCGAAGTCGAAGTACTTCTTGGCGATCTGGTCGTAGGTGCCGTTGCTGCGGATGGTGGCAATGGCGTCGTTGAGCTGCTTCTTCAGCTCGCCCTGGCCTTTGCGCATGGCGATGCCGATGCCTTCGCCGTAGTACTTGGGCTCGTACTGGTCGTGGCCGACGTAGCCGTAGTCCTGGCCTTCGGGCTTGCGCAGGAAGCCGCCGTTGACCTCGACCTTGTCGGCCACCGTGCCGTCCAGGCGGCCGGCCTTGATGTCCAGGTACACCTGGTCTTGCGACTGGTAGGGCACGACGGTGACGCCGGCGGGCTTCAATTCACCCAGGGCCCATTTTTCTTGCGTGCTGCCCTTGAGCACGCCAATTTTCTTGCCCTTGAGCGAGGCCGGGCCGTCGTACTGGGTGCCTTTTTTCACCACGATGGCGCTCGGCGTCTTGTAGTAGCGGTTGGTGAAGTCCACCACGCGCGCACGCTCGGGCGTGATCGACATGGAGCTAATCACCACGTCGTACTTCTTCGCCTGCAGGCCGGCGATGATGGAATCCCACTCGGATTCGACGAACACGCACTTGCGCTGCAACTGCGCGCACAGGGCATTGGCAACGTCCACGTCAAAGCCGACGATCTCGCCGCTGGGCGTCTTGGACTCGAACGGCTCGTAGGCCGGGTTCAGGCCGACGCGCAGGTCGGCCGCCAGGGCGGAACCGGCCAGGGTGGTAATGGCCAGTGCAAGCAGGGTTTTACGCATGAACAAAGTCTCCTTGTGGGATGGTTTCGGAAACGACGAAAGGGGGCTATTGTCGCCGCCCCGGCTTCCCGTCCCAGGAAAAATTTATTGCACCGCGCTGCTCGCCGGCGGCTGCGGGCCGGCGGCCAGCAGCTGGGCGGCATCGACGGCGTCAAAGTGGTACTGCTGGCCGCAGAACTCGCAACCCACCTCGATCTGGCCCTGCTCGGCGACGATGGACTGCACCTCCTCGGCGCCCAGGTTGCGCAGCATGGCGCTCACGCGCGGGCGCGAGCAGCGGCAGGCAAAGCGCGGGCCGCTCGCGCCCTCCTGCGGCACGAAACGCAGCAACTTCTCCTCCCAGAACAGGCGGTGCAAGATGGTGTCCACGTCCAGCGTCAGCAGCTCCTCGCGCGTCAGGCTCGCTGCCAGGTGGGCGATGCGGTTGTAATCCTCGTTGGCGCCGATGGCGTCGCGCGCGCTGTCCTGGCCCGCACCCAAATTGGCCACGCCCTTGAGCGGCATCCGCTGCACCAGCAGGCCGGCGGCCACGCGCTCGTTGGCCGCCAGCACCAAGGTGGTATCGAGCTGCTCGGACTGCAGCATGTAGAACTGCAGCGCCTGCGCCAAATTCTGGAATTTTTCCCCCTCCACGCTGTGCAACGGCACCACGCCCTGGTAGGGCTGCTGGCCCGGCAGGCGCTCGGCCGGATCGAGCGTGATGGCGCAGCGCCCGGCGCCACCGGCGTTGACCATGGCGGCAAAGCCCGCCCCATCGGGCACGGCGCCGCGCACCGTGGCCGTGGCGCGCAGCGCCAGGTCGGGCTGCAGCTCGGCCACGGCGAGCTTGACCGGGCCGTCGCCCTGCACCTGCAGGATGAGGGCGCCGTTGAACTTGATGTTGGACTGCATCAGCAGGCCGGCAGCGAGCATCTCGCCGAGCAGCGCCGATACGGGCGCGGGGTAGGCGCCGGTCTCGCTGTTGCCGGCGCGGCGCTGCTGCACCTCGGCCCAGGCATCCGTCAGGCGCACGATGGCGCCGCGCACCGGCAGGCCGTCGAACAAAAACTTGTGCAGTTCAGACACGAAACACTTCCATCAACCAATTTTGCGCAGGCCGCTCTTGAAGCGCCGCGCGTTCTCCACGTAATGCTGCGCGCTCAGGCGCAGCCCCTCGATTTGCTCCGGCGTGAGCGGGCGTACCACCTTGGCCGGGCTGCCCAGGATCATGCTGCCGTCGGGAAATTCCTTGCCCTCGGTCACCAGGGCGCCGGCGCCCACCAGGCAGTTCTTGCCGATCTTGGCGCCGTTGAGCACCACGGCGCCGATGCCGATCAGGCTCTCGTCGCCAATCGTGCAGCCGTGCAGCATCGCCTGGTGGCCGACGGTGACACGCGCGCCGATGACCAGGGGCTGGCCAAAGTCGGCGTGCAGCACGCTCGCATCCTGAATGTTGCTGCCCGCGCCAATATGAATGCGGTCGCAATCGCCGCGCACCACGGTACCGAACCAGACGCTGGCATCGGCCTCCAGGGTCACGCTGCCCATCACCTCGGCACTTTCGGCCACCCAGGCGCTGGCATGTACCTCGGGCGCGACGCCGTCCAATTCATATATCGCCATGGAAGCCTCCGTTGTGCGCAAACCTACAATTGTAGGGATGGAACTTCGCCAGCGCGCCCTAGAGGTTTTAGCCCTCACCGATCCTGAAGAAAAAGCGGCTGCAGCGCTTGACATGCAAGCGCGAGCAGCTCACTTTTCAATAGCAGAGCATTTTCAGCCGCAGGCCCTGCCCGCGCCGCTGCCGGGCCACCCGCCGCGCCCAGAGCTGCGCGCGCACACCGCCGTCGCGCGGCGCTCGCCGGCCACGGCGGAGGGCCGTGCCATCTTGCTGCACGCGATTGCGCACATCGAGTTCAACGCCATCAACCTGGCGCTGGACGCCGTCTGGCGCTTTGACGCCATGCCGCCCGCCTACTACCTCGACTGGCTGCGCATTGCCGCCGAGGAGGCGCAGCACTTTGGCCTGCTGCGTGCGCAGCTGCGCCGCATGGGCTGGGACTATGGCGACTTTCCCGCGCACCAGGGCCTGTGGACGATGTGCGAGAAAACCGCGCACGACGCCACCGCCCGCATGGCGCTGGTACCGCGCACGCTCGAAGCGCGCGGGCTCGACGCCACGCCGCTGATCCAGGCCAAGCTGCGCCAGGTGGGCACGCCCGACGCGCTGGCGGCGGCCCACATCCTCGACACCATCTTGCGCGAGGAGGTCGGCCACGTCGCCATCGGCAACCACTGGTACCGCTGGCTGTGCGCGCGCCAGGGCCTGGACGCCGAGGCGCATTTTGCGCAGCTGATGCAGCACTACGCCGCGCCGCGCCCCAAGCCGCCGCTGAACACTGCCGCCCGCCGCCAGGCCGGCTTTACCGAGGCCGAACTCGACTGGCTGCAGCAGCAGGTGTAAGCAGGGGCAAATCCGGCGAACCCGGGGTGCTTCCTTCCTACAATCCGTAGTCTCCGCAATCCCGAATTTCCCACCCTGCGCCATGTCCCTCCCCTCCACTTCCCCCAGCGCTGCCGGCGGCGCGCAATCGGCCATCGCCATGATTGCCCGCCAGGCCATCGTCAACGCGCAGCAAGTGGTCATTGGCTACGAGCTGTTCAACCGCTCGCGCAGCGGCGCCGGGCACACGGCGGCGTCGGACGTGATCCT
>JAJTBK010000214.1 GCA_021286965.1 Comamonadaceae bacterium
GCCAAGCAGGGCAAGAAGAACATTTTCTCCGGCCGCATCCTGGAGATCGAAGGCCTGCCTGACCTGAAGGTGGAGCAGGCGTTCGAGCTGTCCGACGCCTCGGCCGAGCGTTCGGCCGCCGGCTGCACGGTGCGCCTGAACAAGGAGCCGCTCATCGAGTACCTCAACAGCAACATCACGCTGCTGAAGTGGATGATCGCCGAAGGCTACCAGGACGCCCGCTCGCTGGCGCGCCGGATCGAGAAGATGGAAGCGTGGCTGGCCGACCCGCAGCTGCTGGAGCCGGATGCCGACGCCGAGTACGCCGCGGTCATCGAGATCGACCTGGCCGACATCCACGAGCCGATCGTGGCCTGCCCGAACGACCCGGACGACGTCAAGACCCTGTCCGAAGTGGCCGGCGCCAGGATCGACGAGGTGTTCATCGGTTCGTGCATGACCAACATCGGCCACTTCCGTGCTGCAGCCAAGCTGCTCGGCGGTGCACGCGACATTCCGGTCAAGATGTGGGTGGCACCTCCCACCAAGATGGACGCGTCCGAGCTGATGAAGGAAGGCCACTACGCCAACTTCGGCGCTGCCGGTGCCCGTACCGAAATGCCCGGCTGCTCGCTGTGCATGGGCAACCAGGCCCAGGTGCGTGAGGGTGCCACCGTCATGTCCACCTCCACCCGCAACTTCCCCAACCGTCTGGGCAAGAACACCAACGTGTTCCTGGGCTCGGCCGAGCTGACGGCAGTGTGCTCGAAGCTGGGTCGCATTCCCACCGTGACCGAGTACCAGGAAGCCATGGGCATCATCAACAAGGATGCCGCCAGCGTGTACAAGTACATGAACTTCGACCAGATCGAAGAGTACGCGGAAGTCGCCAAGAACGTGACGGCCTGAGGCTCTGCCCAGCCACCACTGCAGCGGCCCTTCGGGGCCGCTTTTTTTATCGGTCGGCGGATGCAGCGTACACACGGGCTTGCTAAGCTGGGCGCATGTCCACATCTGCCCCCATGTCCTGGCCTGTCCGTATCGGGACCCTGCTTTTCAGCGCGGTGTTTGCCGTAGGGTTTGGCGCAGGCGGCTTTTTTGTGGGCCTGCTGCCGCTGTACCAGACCCTCAGCGCGGCCTGGGAAGTGCGGTCCTGGCAGAGCGTGCCCGCACAGGTGCTGGAAACGCAGCTGGACCGCCGCCGGGACAGCGAAGGCTCCGAAACCTACGCGGTGCGCGTGCGCTACCGCTACCAGGTGGGGGCCCAGACCTACGAGTCGCAGCGCGTGGGGCTCGATGCCCAGGGCCATAGCGACAACGTGGGCGACTGGCACGCCCAGTGGCACCGCCGTTTGCAGGCAGCGCAGTCCAGCGGGCAGGCGCTCACGGCCTGGGTCAACCCCCGTGAGCCTGCCCAGGCGCTGCTCGACCCGCACATCCGCTGGCCCATGCTGTTGTTCCGGCTGCCCTTTGCGCTGGTCTTCACCGCAGTCGGGTTGGCGGCTGCATGGTTCTTCTTCAAGGCCTTGCGCGGTCCGTCAGGGCAGGCCACCCCAGCGGCGGATGCCGCTGCGGGGCTTCAGCGCATGGGGCGGTCGGTGCGCCAATCCGCAGGCATGCTCTGGTTCTTTGCGCTGTTCTGGTGCGGGCTGTCGTTTCCCATTGCAGCCTTGTTCTGGATGCAAGAGGGGCCCTGGTTCGTCAAGATCTTCCTGTTGCTGTTTGTGCTGGTCGGGCTCGGGCTCATCGCCTGGGCCGGCCAGCAGACACGCCTGGCCTGGCGCCATGCGCACACGGCCCTTGCCTTGCGCCCCGCCACGCCGCGTGCGGGCGAGCCGCTGGAGGTCACGCTGAACCTGCCAGAGCGTGCCCTGCGCGGCAGGGCCCCGGAGCCCCTGGTGCTGCGGTTGGCGCAGTACCGGGTGGACGACTCGGGCTCGGGCGAAACCCGGCGGCTGGTCGAACACCTGGAGCAGCAGGCACAGCCCCTGCCCTTGCCCGATGGCAGTGCGCGCCTGGTGGCACGCTTTACCCTGCCCGACGATGCGCCAGCCCATGGCGCGCGCCGTGCGGGCGAGCGCGTGGATT
>JAJTBK010000246.1 GCA_021286965.1 Comamonadaceae bacterium
CCTCGCGAGTGGCACCGCCTGCTGCAGCAGGGGCGGGAGTATGGGTATGTGCGCCGCAGCGCTGCTGCCGTCCGGGCGGCGCTGGCCCAAGGCCGGTAGCGCCCCAGGGTGAGGGCTTTTGCTTTATAAGCGTACACACCAATCCACTACGTCTGCACCATGGCCCAGTCCCCGCCTTCGCCGGCCCGCGCCGCCTCGCCCCTGCTGATTGCCCTCGCCGGCATGGCCGCCCTGGCCTCGGCCATGGGCATTGGCCGGTTTGCCTTCACGCCGCTGCTGCCCATGATGCTGCACGACGGCGTGGTCGATATCGCCCAGGGCAGCTGGCTGGCGACGGCGAATTACTTTGGCTACCTCAGCGGCGCCCTCTTGTACATGGCGCTGCCGCGCCTGCTGCACGGGCCGGGGGCTAGCCATGGGCTGGCGCTCAATGCGGCGTTGGTGCGCGGCGGGCTGGTGGCGACGGCGCTGGTGACGGCGGCGCTGCTGCTGCCCTGGCCGGGCAGCTGGGCGTTTTGGCGGCTGCTTGCCGGGGTGGCGAGCGCGCTGGTGTTCCTGGGCACGGTCAACTGGTGCCTGGGGCGGCTGGCGCAGCTCAAGGCGCCAGCGCTGGGCGGGTTGATTTTTTGCGGCCCGGGGCTGGGCATCGTGCTCACCGGGCTGGCGGCCAGCGCCATGGTGGCGGCGCACTGGACGGCCGCTGCCGGCTGGGGCTTGTTTGCCCTGCTCGCCTGCCTGCTGTGCGCGCTGGTGTGGCGGGTTTTCGTGCCGCTGGCGCCAGCCGATGGTGCGGGTGCCGGTGCGACGACGGCAGCGGCGGCAGCGCACCTGCCGGCGCCCACGCCGCTGCTCGAACGCAGCCTGCTGGCGCTGGCCTACGGCCTGGCGGGGCTGGGCTACATCGTCACGGCTACTTTCTTGCCGGTGATTGCGCGTGCGGCGTTGCCGCCGGGCTCGGTCTGGCCGGATTTGTTCTGGCCGCTGTTTGGCCTCGGGGTGGCGCTGGGGGCGGTGCTGTCCACGCGCATCTCTCCCGCCCGCGACCGGCGCGTGCTGCTGGCGCTGGCCTACGTGCTGCAGGCGCTGGCGATTGCCCTGGGCCTGCTGTGGCCGGGGCGCCTGGGGTTTGCGCTCGGCAGCTTGCTGCTGGGCATACCGTTCACGGCGATCACGTTTTTTGCCCTGGCCGAGGCACGCCACCAGTGGCCGCAGGCGGGCGCAGGCTTTACCGGCCTGCTGACGGCGCTCTACGGCATTGGCCAGATCGCCGGCCCGCCCATGGTGGCGGCCCTGCTGGCACGCGCGCCCTCGCAGGCGCAGGGCTTTGACTGGGCCCTGGGCACGGCGGCTGGCGCGCTGGTGCTGGGGGCGCTGGTGTACGTGGCCATGGTGCTGCGCTGGCGGCGCCGATAGCTATAAAAACAATAGCTTCTCGCGCTTGCTGCATCAGCGTTGGCAGCTATTTTTGCCTTGAAGCGGCAGCTGCAGGGTGAAGCAGGCGCCGTGGCTGCCGTCGGTGCGGGCGCCGCATTGCACCTGGCCGCCGTGGCGGGCGGCGATGGAGCGCACCAGCGCCAGGCCCAGGCCGACGCCGCCCTCGCGCTCGCTGGCGCCGCTGGCGCGGTAGAAGGGCTCGAAGATGCGTTCGCGCT
>JAJTBK010000254.1 GCA_021286965.1 Comamonadaceae bacterium
CCGGCGCTGTACCTGTTGGGGGCCGTGGTCGCGGTGCTGGGGGCGACGGCGACGATGGTGGTGGTGTACCTGATTTACCGCAATGCTTCGGCACTGCTGCGCCGCCTTGGGCCGGTGGGCAGCTTGGTGATGATGCGCCTGGTGGCCTTCATCCTGTTTTGCATCGGCATTGAGATTCTCTGGACCGGCTGGGTCGAGCTCAACGCCGCCCCACGCTAGGCGGGGCAGCGCCTGTCGCTCAGTGTGCGCCGCCGGCATCCACGGCGTTGCCTGTCTGCAGCCGGGGTGGGCGTTCCGTCAGCCAGATGAGGCCGATCAGGGCCAGGAAGAGATAGGCCGAGCCAAGAAAAATATCGTCCACGGCGCGGGTGTAGGCCTGTTGGTCGATCAGGCGGCTGATGGTGGCCAGGGCCTGCTCGGTGCTCAGGCCGGCGCTGCGCAGACCGTCGAGCGTTTGCGCTAAGACGCCTTGGCCTTGCACCAGGGGCTCCGTCAGGTGGGCGTGGTGCAGGGCGGCGCGGTCATCCCAGAGGGTGGTCGCCAGCGACGTACCCATGGCGCCGGCGGTGATGCGGGTGAAGTTGCTCAGGCCGGCGGCTGCCGGAATGCGCTCGGGCGGCTGGCCAGCGAGGGTGATGGTGGTCAGCGGGATGAAGAAAAACGCCATCGCCACGCCCTGGATCAGGGTGGGGATCAGTATGTGGGTGAAATCCGTGCCGGTGGTGAATTGCGAGCGCAGCCACAGCACCAGGGCAAAGATGATGAAGGCGCCGGTTGCCATGCGCCGGGGATCCCATTGCCCGACCTTGCGCCCGACCAGCGGCGTGAGCAGGATGGCAAACACCCCCACCGGCGCTAACGCCATGCCGGCGACCGTGGCGGTGTAGCCCATCCACTGCTGCAGCCACAGCGGCAGCAGCACCACGTTGCCAAAAAACAGCGCGTAAGCCACCGACAGCGAGAGCGCGCCAAAGGCAAAATTGCGGCCCTTGAACAGCCGCAGATCGACCACCGGGTGCTCCTCGGTCAGCTCCCAGACCAAAAAGACGGCAAAAGACAGCACAGCAACGATGGCCAGGACGACGATTTCGGTCGAGGCAAACCAGTCCAGCTCCTTGCCCTTGTCGAGCATCAGCTGCAGCGCACCGACCCAGAGCACCAGCAGGGTCAAGCCGATGGTGTCGATGGGCAGCTTGCGCGTGGGCGTCTCACGGTGGCGGTAAATGCTCCAGGTGATGGCGGCGGCGAGCAGGCCAACGGGCACGTTGATGTAAAAAATCCAGGGCCAGGAGATGTTGTCCGTGATCCAGCCGCCCAGCAGCGGCCCGACCACGGGGGCGACCAGGGTCGTCACGCCCCACAAGGCCAGCGCGGTACCGGCCTTGGCACGCGGGTAGCTCGCCAGCAGCAGGGTTTGCGACAGCGGAATCATGGGCCCGGCCACCAGCCCCTGCAGCACGCGAAAGAACACCAGCATTTCCAGCGACGGCGCAAAGCCGCACAGCCAGGAGGTGAGCACGAACAGCAGCACGCTGAGCGTGAACAGGCGTACGGCGCCAAAGCGCTGCGTCAGCCAGCCGGTCAGCGGCACGGAAATGGCATTGGCAACGCCAAAGCTGGTGATGACCCAGGTGCCCTGGGTGGGGCTCACGCCCAGGTCACCGGCGATGGCCGGCAGCGAGACGTTGGCAATCGACGAATCGAGCACGTTCATGAACGTCGCCAGCGACAGCGACAAGGTGCCCAGTAGCAGCTGCGGCCCGTGCAAAGGCTCGGCATGGGGCGCGGGTTTGCTCATGATTTAGTAGCGCCTGAGGCTTGCTGGGTGTGCCCTAGATGCGCTTTGATGATGCGCTGCACATAGGCGTCGGCATCTTGCAGCTGGTCGTCAAAAATCGGTGTGCGGGCCACTGGGGCGCTGCGCGGGGCATCGGCCAGGGCCTTGCCGTCCTGCGCCCGGGTGTCGATGCTGACCTCCATCGACAGGCCGACGCGCAGCGGGTGCGCGGCCAGCTCCTGCGTATCGAGGGCGATGCGTACGGGCACGCGCTGCACCACCTTGATCCAGTTGCCGGTGGCGTTTTGCGCCGGCAGCAGGGCAAAGGCGGCGCCCGTGCCCGCGCCCAGGCCGACGACGCTGCCGTGGTACGTCACGCGCTCGCCGTAGACGTCGGCCTGCAAGGTGGCGCTTTGGCCGATGCGCAGTTTTTGCAACTGGCTTTCCTTGAAATTGGCATCGACCCAGAGCTGATCGAGCGCCACCAGCGTCAGCAGCGGGCTGCCGGCGGCAATGCGCTGGCCCACCTGCACGCCGCGCTTGGCGATATGGCCATCGAGTGGCGCCGCCAGCGTTGCGCGCTGCAGCGCCAGGTAGGCTTCCTGCACCTTGGCGGCGGCGCGCTGCACCTGGGGGTGCTGGGTGACGCTGGAGCCGTCGATCTGCGCCTGGCCTGCGGCCCACTGCTCGCGCGCCGCCTGTACCGCCGCCTGCGCGGCCTGCAGGGTGCTG
>JAJTBK010000266.1 GCA_021286965.1 Comamonadaceae bacterium
CGCGCCTTCGGCCAGCCGCTGACGATCGAGGAAGTGCCCGTGCCGACCCCGACTGCCGACCAGATACTGGTCAAGATCGAGGCCTCGGGCGTATGCCACACCGACCTGCACGCCGCCGAGGGCGACTGGCCCGTGAAGCCCAATCCGCCCTTCATCCCCGGGCACGAGGGCGTGGGCTTCGTCGCCGCCGCCGGCGCCAACGTCAAGCACGTCAAGGAGGGCGACCGCGTCGGCATCCCGTGGCTGCATTCGGCCTGCGGCTGCTGCACCCACTGCCTGGGTGGCTGGGAGACGCTGTGCGAGTCGCAGAGCAACACCGGCTACTCCGTCAACGGCGGCTTTGCCGACTACGCGCTGGCCGATCCGAACTACGTCGGCCACCTGCCGGCCAACGTCGGCTTCGTCGAGATCGCCCCCGTGCTGTGCGCCGGCGTGACGGTGTACAAGGGCCTGAAAGTGACCGACACCAAGCCCGGCGACTGGGTGGCGATCTCCGGCATCGGTGGCCTGGGCCATATGGCGGTGCAATACGCCCGTGCCATGGGCCTGCACGTGGCGGCGGTGGACGTGGACGACGACAAGCTCGCACTGGCACGCCAGCTCGGCGCCAGCGTCACGGTGAACGCCCGCCAGCAGGATCCGGCGGCCTTTTTGCAAAAAGAGATCGGCGGCGCGCACGGCGCGCTGGTCACGGCGGTGTCGCCACAAGCCTTCGAGCAGGCGCTGGGCATGGTGCGGCGCGGCGGTACGGTGTCACTCAACGGCCTGCCGCCGGGCAACTTTCCGCTGCCCATCTTCGACATGGTGCTGCGCGGCGTGACGGTGCGCGGCTCCATCGTCGGCACGCGGCTTGATTTGCAGGAATCGCTCGACTTTGCCGCACACGGCCAGGTCAAGGCGACGGTGAGCACCGAGCGGCTGGAGAACATCAACGACATCTTCGCGCGGATGCACCGGGGCGAGATCCAGGGCCGCATCGTGCTCGACATGCACGGCTGAGCACTCGTCGGGCGCTCACAAAACAGGAGCTGCGCACGCTTTCCAGGCCATCATTTCAGGCATGAAAATGCCTGGAATCGGCGCCCAATAAGCGTGAGCAGCTTCCATTTTAGGAGCATCTTGCACTCTACCGGGCTGGTAGCGGCCCGGCGCCAGCCGATCGCGCGGCGCCACGGCAGCTGCCGCCTGCGGGCGCCCATGCCGGCGACGGCGCAAACAGGGCCGAACCCAGGCCACATAATCAGCGTTTCGCTCCGGCCGAACCTGTTTACGATCGCAATGCCCCTTCGCCCCCCTCGCACAGCATGAGCAAGCCTTTTCGCATCACCGCATCCACCGGCATCCACAAGGGTGACCGCGACTACCAGCAAGACCAGGTGGCCCTGCTGTCGCACCCGCGCTACAACGGCTGCGTGCTCGGCGTGGTGGCCGACGGCATGGGGGGCAGGAGCGGCGGGCGCAAAGCCTCTGACCAGGTGATGATGACGGCGCGCCAGCTGTTCGAGCGCTACAGCCCCGACTCCGACGACGCCACCACCATGCTCAAGAATCTGGTGAACGAGGCGCACATCGTCATCCGCCTGACGGCGATTTCCTCCGAGCAAGAGCCGCACAGCACGCTCGCCGCCTTCATCATCAACCCGCGCGGCGACTGCCACTGGGTGCACGCGGGCGATTCGCGCATCTACCATTTTCACGACGGCGCCCTGGTGCACCGCACGCTCGACCATTCCTACGTGCAGGCGCTGGTCGATCGCGGCGAGATCACCGAGGCCGAGGCCAACAACCACCCGCACTCGAACATCCTCGTCGGCTGCCTGGGGGCCGAGAACGACCCGCCGGCCACGCCCCACCTGATCCCCCAACTGCAACCGGGCGATGTGCTGCTGGCCTGCAGCGACGGCGTCTGGCACTACTTCTCGCCCAACGAGCTGGCGGCGGTCATCGCCGGCCTGTCGCCGCGCGAGGCGACCGAGTTTTTGATCGACAAGGCACGCACGCGCGCGCGCGGCGGCGGCGATAACCTGTCGCTGGTGATCGTCAAGATCGAGGCCCTGGCGGAAGAGAAAAAACCCCTGCGCCTGACCCCCGGCCCCTGATCAGGGCTGGCCTGGCGCGGGCAGACCGGGCGCAGGCTGCACACCGGCAGCGGCATCGGCCGCGCGCTGGCGTGCGCGCTGCTCGCGCCGCTCCTGCGCCTGCTGCTGCTTGTCTTCATACGCCTTGCGCGCCTGCGCCTCTCGCGCTGGCGCGTCGGCCGCGCGCTCGGCCTGGGCGGCGGCCTTGTCCTGCACATGCTGGCGCTGCTGCGCGGCGCGCTCTTGCGCCTGGGTGGCGCGCTCGCTGCGCTCCTGCGCGCTGACGCTGGGCTGGCGCGGTGGCGGCACGGGTTCAGCGGCGCGCTCTTGCGCCTGCTGCTGCTTGTCTTGCACGCTGCGCAGGCGGGCGGCGGTTTTTTCCTCGCGCTCCTCGTCATGCAAGGCTTGCTCTTGCAGGCGCAGGCGGGTTTGCGCCTGGCGATCGTCGGCGCGCACCGCCGCCAGGCAATCGTTGACGGCAAAGCGCTGGTAGCAGGCTTTTTCAGCCGCCAGGCGCTGCTGCACCAGGGCGGCGCGCTCCTGGGCAATGCGGCGGTATTCCTGCTCACGCGCCTGCTCGCGCGCGGCCTGCTGCGCTGGCTCGCCGGTGCCGGTCTGCGCCAAGACGGCGCCAGCGTACAAAAGCACGCACCAGGATACGCACCGGGCAAGGGCAAAAAAACGTGGCTTCATGTCAATCCCGTATCGACGATGCGGCGTTCGAGCTGCAGGTATTCCTTCGATTGCATCTCCTGCAGGCGCGAGACGGTGCGCGGAAATTCATGCGCCAGCGGCCCTTCGGTGTACAGCTGCTCGGGCGGCACGGCGGCAGAGACGATGAGCTTGACGCGCCGGTCGTAGAGCACGTCCACCAACCAGGTAAAGCGCCGCGCAGGCGAGGCCATGTTGACGGGCATGTAGGGCACGTTCGAGAGCAGCACGGTGTGGAACTGGCTGGCGATCTCCAGGTAGTCGTTCTGCGAGCGCGGGCCCATGCACAGCTCACGAAAGTCGAACCACACCACGCCACCGGCTTTGCGCAAGGCGCGGATTTCGCGGTTCTCGATCTGCAGCAGCGGGCTTTCGTCGTGCAACTCGGCCAGCTGGCCAAAGGTATGGGCCATGGCGGCGTCGGCCTCGGGACCGAGCGGGCAGTGGTAGAGCTGGGCGTTTTCCAGCGTGCGGCGGCGGTAGTCGGTGCCGTTGTCCACGTTCACCACTTCCATGCGCTCGTTCAGGAGCGCAATCGCGGGCAGGATGCGGTCGCGGTGCAGGCCGCCGGGGTACAGGCCGTCGGGCTCGAAGTTGCTGGTGGTGACAAAGCCCACGCCGTTGTCGAACAGTGCCACCAGCAGGCGGTGCAGGATCATGGCGTCGGTCACGTCCGCGACGTGAAATTCATCGAAGCAGATCAGCTTGTAGCGCTTGGCAATGTTCGCGCCCAGGGCGTCGAGCGGGTTCTGCGTGCCCTGCAGGCTGGCGAGCTCGCGGTGCACCTCGCGCATGAATTCGTGAAAGTGCAGGCGCACCTTGCGCTTCAAGGGTACGGCGTTGAAGAAGCAGTCCATGAGAAAGCTCTTGCCGCGCCCCACGCCGCCGTACATGTACACGCCCTGGGGAATGTCGGGACGGTTGATGAGCTTCTTGAAGCTGTTGGAGCGCTTGGCTTTGTACGCACCCCACTCCTGGGCGCAGCGCTCAAGTGCCTGGACGGCGCGCAGCTGCGCCGGATCGCTGTGGAAACCCTTGGCCTGTAACTCTGCTTCGTAAGCCTGGCGGACGTTCACCTGCGCTGCTCCTTACTATAAAAACAATAGCTGCTAGCGCTTGCTGGACAAGCGCTAGCAGCTATTTTGACCTCAAATTTTACTTAAAAATTGAGGGTGCGCTTGTCCACCGCCAGCGCGGCTTCCTTGGTCGCTTCGGAGAGCGACGGGTGGGCGTGGCAGATGCGCGCGATGTCTTCGGCGCTGGCCTTGAACTCCATGGCCACCACGGCCTCGGCGATCAGCTCGCTGGCCATGGGGCCCACGATGTGCACGCCCAGGATCTCGTCCGTGGCGGCATCGGCCAG
>JAJTBK010000271.1 GCA_021286965.1 Comamonadaceae bacterium
TCTCGGGCGTGCGCTCGCAAATCGCCATCAAGCTCTTTGGCGACGACCTCGACACCCTGCGCGGCCAGGCCGAGGTGCTGCGTGCCAAGCTCGCCACCATCGACGGCGTGGCCGATCTGGAGGTGGAAAAGCAGGTGCTGGCGCCGCAGATTGCCGTGCGCGTGGACTACGCCGCTGCCGCGCAGTACGGCGTGCCCGCGTCGCAGGTGCTCGCTACCCTGCAAAGCCTGGTCGAGGGCGAGCGCGTGACGCAGATCGTGGAAGGCAGCCGCCGCTTTGCCCTGGTGCTGCGCCTGCCCGACAGCGCACGCTCGGCCTCTGGCCTGGCGCAGGTGATGATCGACACGCCCCGGGGGCGCGTGCCGCTGTCGCGCATGGCGAGCATCGAAGAGGGTGATGGCCCCAACCAGATCAGCCGCGACGACGGCAAGCGCCGCATCGTGCTCGCCGCCAACGCGCAGGGCCGGCCTTTGTCCGAGGTGGTGGCCGACATCCGCGCCGCCGTGGCGCAAACGCCGCTGCCCGAGGGCTACTTCATCACCCTGGGCGGGCAGTTCCAGGCGCAGGAGGAGGCCAGCCGCCTGGTGGGCCTGCTCTCGCTGGTGTCGCTGGCGCTGATGTTCGTCGTGCTCTGGAGCCGTTACCAGTCCTCGCGCCTGGCACTGCTCATCATGGCCAACATCCCGCTGGCGCTGGTGGGCGCGGTGCTGGGGCTGTGGCTGTCGGGCCAGCCGCTGTCGATTGCGGCGCTGATTGGCTTCATCACGCTGGCGGGCATCTCGGTGCGCAACGGCATTTTGAAGGTCAGCCACTACCTGAACCTCATGCGCGCCGAGGGCGAGCAGTTCAACCACGCCATGATCGTGCGCGGCAGCCTGGAGCGCCTGTCGCCGGTGCTGATGACGGCGCTGGTCACGGCCTTTGCGCTGGCGCCGCTGCTGTTCGAGGCCGAGCGCCCCGGCACCGAAATATTGCACCCCGTGGCGGTGGTGATTGCCAGCGGCCTGGTCAGCTCCACGCTGCTCGATTCCTTCCTCACCCCGGTGCTGTTCTGGCTGTTTGGCAAGCGCGATGCCGAGCGGCTGCAGGGCGACCAGCGTACCGAAGCATTTTGATTTTTTATTCCATGTTTTGACAGGAGAACCTTGCCATGAAACCGCTTGTTTGGCTGGCCGTCGCCGCCCTCAGCACCGCCTGCACCCTGGCCCCGGCCTGGGCCCACGACCAAGGCCACACGCCGCTGCACGGCGGCACGGTGGCCGAAGTGGCCGATGTGGACTACGAACTGGTGGCCACGGCCCAGGCCATCACCTTGCACCTGCGCGACCACGGCCAGAGCGTGGCCACCGAGGGCGCCAGCGCCAAACTCACCGTGCTGGTGGGCCGTGACAAACGCGAAGTGCAACTCACCCCTGCCAGCGACGGGCGTCTGCAAGCCCAGGGGGACTTTGCCCTGCCCGCAGGCACCAAGGTGCTGGCCCAGATCAGCCTGGCCGGTAAAAAGCCGGTGCAGGTGCGCTTTGCGCTGAAGTAACGCTGCAGCCCAAAAAAGAACGGGCGCCCAGGGCGCCCGTTCTTTTTTGGGGAGGGCCGTGCAGCCGTTACCCTAAATCCGGCAGTTGGATGCGCCCGTCAGTGCTGTGATGGGCGTGCCAGGCAAGGCGAGAGGACGCCGCGCACTCCTGTGCGCAAGGACGAGCAACGCAGTATGGCGCGGCCAGCACGGTGCTGGCGGGTGCATAGCGCTCTCTCCCAATAGGTGAACGCTACCGGAGCCAAAAATGTCAAAGCCCATAAGGTGTTATTGAGGGTTGCAAGCGATCAACTGCCGGATTTAGGGTTACCAGACGTAGAACAGCAGCACCCAGGCACCGAGCACGCCGGCCACCGCCAGGCTCCAGCAGGACAGCGCGGCCACGATGCGCGCCCAGCCCGCCTGCGGGCGCAGCAGCAGGCGCGCGCCCAGCGACCAGGACCACAGGCCGCCGAGCGCCAGCAGCAGCGCGCGCAGCCAGGGCAGCCAGGTCAGCACCGCGCCTTCGCTGCGCAGGTGCGTGGCCGTCATCATCGACAACCCCAGGAACAGGCCCACGCCCGCGATGGGCACCAGCGCCAGCGCCAGCGCGCGCCAGTCCATGCGCGCCAGGCGGCCGGCGGCCCAGGACAGCAGCAGCAGGCTGCTGCCCAGCACCAGGGCCACGGCCAGGATGTAGGTGAGCACGGCCGCGCCGTCGAGCCAGCTGAAGGCGTCGCCGGTTTCGGGCGACTGCGTCAGCAGCCACCAGGGGGCGCCGTAGTCCAGCGGCCAGAAAATCTCGTGCGCCACCAGCCATTCGGCGGCGGCCTGCTTGCCGCGAATGAACCAGGGGCTGACCGTCCACTGGAAAGCGCCAATGGCCACGCCCAGCACGCCGTAGCACAGCAGCAGCAGCTCGGGCCAGCCGGCGGGGCGGGCGGCGAGGATTTCGGCCTCGGGCGAGCGCCCTTCGAGCTGCATGGCGTCGCGGTGGCTGCTGCAGCGCCCGCAGGCGTGGCATTGCGACATGCTGGCGAGCTGCCCGACTTGCAGCAGCGGCGGGCAATCGACGGCGGGCGTGCGCGCCGGGTAGCTTTGCCAGGCTTCGCGGTCGAGCTTGAAGTGCAGCGGCGCAATGCGCGCCAGCAGCGCAAACACGCCCGAGACCGGGCACAGGTAGCGGCACCAGACGCGCTTGCCCCGGCCATACATCCAGCCCACGGCCATGGCGGCGAGGGTGGAGCCGCCCAGGATCAGGAGCGCCGCCTGCGGGTACTCGTAGACGCTGATGAGCTGGCCGTAGACCGTGGTCAGGATGAAGGCCACCACCGGCCAGCCGCTCCAGCGCAGCCAGCGCGGAATGGCGCCGCCGCGCCCGTGGCGGCTGGCCCATTCGGAGAGGGCGCCCTCGGGGCAGAGCACGCCGCACCAGACCCGGCCCATGAGCATGATCGAGAGGATGACGAAGGGCCACCACACGCCCCAGAACAGGTACTGCGCCAGCAGCACCAGGCGCTCGTACCACTGCGCCACGTAGGCCGCCTTGGCGTGCAGCGGCTCGTCGCAGTCGGCGGTGCTGGTGCATTGCGCGGCATCGACGAAGGTGCTTGCGCCCCAGTCGCCGGAGAACAGGCGCGCCTCGGGGTGCGGGTGCGGCAAAAAGGCCGGCAGCACCACCAGCACGGCATAAAACAGCACGATGACCCATTGCACGCCCAAGATGACGCGCCGGTGGCGCGCCATGGCGTCGCCCAGGCGCGCCAGCCAGGGCGCGCGCGGGGCGGGGGTGATGGTGATGGTGCGCGGCTTGGCGGCGGCGGGGGCCGGGGACGGGGACGGGGACGGGGACGGGGCGCTGGGGGTATGGGGGGCGAGCATGGCGGGCCTTTCGGGGCGTGGCGGGTGCTCAGGCTTTCACAGCAAGGGCGGGTTTGGGGGTGCTCGGCTGCTTCATGCGCCAGAACGCAAAGGCCCAGAAGGCGGCGCTGGCGAGCAGCACGGTGGCGGCGGGGCGGGCGCGGTAGCCGGTGAAGTCGGCGAGCAGGCGGCCTACGCCCTGGCCGTCGGCGAGCAGGGCCGAGAGGTCCCACACCGGGTCGATGAGCGCCGGCAGCCAGTCGAGCGAGATCATGCGATCGACGCCGCTGATGAGCAGTGCGTTGGCGATCAGCAGCAGGAAAATTTCGCTGATGCGAAACAGCGTACGGTAGTTCAGGAGCCGCGCGCCGCGCGCCGCCAGCCAGGCGGTGGCCGCTGCTGCACCCAGGCCGGCGGTGGCGGCGCCGAGCGTGGCCAGCAGCGCCGTGCCGCTGCCTTCGAGCCCCAGGCCGTAGAGAAAGACCACGGTTTCCGCGCCCTCGCGCGCCACCGCCAGGGCGGCGATGGTGGCAATGCCCCAGGCGCTGGCAGCGCGTGCCGCCTGGCCTTCGAGCTGGCGCTTCATGTCGCGGCCATGCTGGTGCATCCACAGCACCATGTGCAAGATCAGGGCCGAGGCGCCCAGCACCATGGCGAGCTGGAAAATTTCCAGCGATTCGCCGGCAAACTCGCTTTGCACGGCAAAGGTGGCAAAGCCCAGGCCCACGGCCAGGGCCACGCCGCCCAGGGCGCCGCCCCACAGGCCCCGGCGCAGCCCGGCGGGCTGCTCCTGGCGCGCTATCCAGGACAGCAGCACGCTGATGACGAGCAGGGCTTCGAGGCTTTCGCGCCAGACGATGATGAAAGCGTTGAGCATGATTTACTTCGCAATGAGTTGCATTTTGCCGGTGGCAGGATGGAATTCATCGATGAATTCGTGCGTGCCGGGCTTGAGCGGGGGCGTGACGACGAAGGAGCTGGCGCCTGGGGCCAGCACTTTTTCCACCCGCAGGTTGAGGTTCTCAAACTCCACCGGGCTGGTACCGGCGTTGTGCAGCGTGAGTTTGATGCGCTGGCCGGCGGGCACCTGCAGCTGCGCCGGCTCCAGGCGACCATCCTTGGCGGTGATGGCGAAGGTGAGGAGCTCACTGGCCTGTGCGCTCGGCGCTGCCGCCCATGCGCCCAGGGCCAGGAGGGCGCAACCTAAAAGATGTTTTTTGCTCATGATTTGATAGCTACTAGCGCTTGTTGGGTGCGCTCTGGCTCAGGATTCCCCTGGACTGCCGGGGAGGCGGCCCAGGGGCGGGTCAGACCGCAGGGTCGATCAGTACGTCAGCTGTGCCCGCAGGGAGAACATGTGAAACAGCTTGGCATCCGGGTTGGCGCCGGGGTTGGACAGCAGCTGCAGCGAGGGCGAGATCTCGAACTGCTTGTTCAGGCGCCAGCGGTAGTACAGCTCGGCCACGCGCTCGGCGCCGCGTGCGCTGTAGCCGTAGTCGGGCACGCCGTTGCCATCCACGTCCAGGCTGGCAGAGTCCGCACGCCAGCCGCGCGAGGACTGCAGCCAGCCCGCCGCCAGGCCGAGCGAGTCGCCGCCGCGCCCCCAGTCGTAGCCGGCGAGCTCGAAGCCGGCGGTGAGTGCCTTGTCAAAGCGCGCACCGCGCCCGTTGATGTGCTGGCCGTAGCGGCCAAAGACCGTCATGGCGTCGCCCACGCGCTGGTCCACCGACAGGCCCCAGCCCGAGCGCTGTGCACTCTCGTCCTGGTAGGTCGGCGCCTGGCCGGTGCGCCAGTAGTACAGGCGGTAGTTGCCGGGCAGGCCGCCCATCAGGCGCAGCTGGGTTTCGGCCTGTGCCAGGATCAGCGGCGAGGAGAAGAAGCGCGAGTAGTTGGCGCCATTGCCGGCGCCGAACACGCCCAGCGACAGGCGCCAGGGCTCGCGCTTGTCGGCCTTGTTCAGGTACGAGATGCGAAAGCCCGGCGTGAAGCCGTTGCGATCGACGCCGATGTCGCCGCCGGCGTCAAGCAGCGGGTTGTGCACGAAGGCGGTGTTGAGGAACTGGCGCGTCTCGTCGTTGGCGGCGGCGTTCTGGTCGAAGAACAGGAACGGATCCATCTTGCCGAAGTTGACTTCCAGCGTCTCCTTCGAGTGCGGCTTGAAGCCGCCCAAGGGCAGCGGGATGGTGGCCTGGTACCAGGCCTGGCCGAGGATGGCGACGGAGTCGTCGGGCGCCGTCGAGGTGACGCGAAACGCGCTGGCGTTGGGCTTGGAGAACGAATACAGGTCGTTGAGTCCCGCGCCCTGGCCAAAGCGCAGGTGGGCAAAAATCTTGCTCTCGGTGTTGCCGATGGGGTCCAGCGGCACGGTGACGAAGGCGTCGCCCCGGTAGTTGAGCTGGCTGCTGCCGAACTTGCCGTCGATGTCGCTGCCCGGCTGGCGCGCTGCGGCCGAGGGGCGCTGGGCGACGGTGGTCAGGGCAAAGCCGACCTGGATGCCGTCGAGCGCCTCGACCGTGCGCGCCGACTTGAGCATCCCGAGCGACTGCATCTCCACCGCCTTCAGGCGCGTGACGAGCTCGGGCTCCTGCTCGCTGATGCGCTCGGTCGCCAGGGCCTTGTCGGTGGCCTTGGTTTGCTGCTCCAGGGCCTCGATACGGGCGCTCAGCAGCTTGATTTGCGCCAGCAGCTCGGCCACTTCGGCGCTTTGTGCGCTGGCGCTGGCCGCAGGGGCGGCTGGCGCCGCCGCCTGCGCGCCGCTCGCGAGCAGACCCGCGAGCGCCAGGGCCAGGGTCAGGGGCTTGTGGCGCAGCATCAGTAGCCGCCCTTCTTGCCGACGCCGGCGAAGGTGAATTCCCACTCGATCTCAAACGGCTTGAACCAGGGGCGCACGCCCGTCAGGCGGTCGGTGTGGCGGCCAAAGTGGTTGCCCTGCGGGTTGTCCTTGGCGTTGGGCGGCAGCACGATGAACTTGACCTTGTACTTGCCCGGGCCCTTGAGCTTGACGTTGTCGCCGTAGTGCGAGCCGTCGTTGGCCACCATCGGCATCATGTCGCCCTTGATGACTTCGCCGCCGGGCAGCTTGGTCAGCTCGTACTTGACCATCAGGTACGGAATCCAGTCGCCTTCCTTGAAACCGTTGGGGTTGTTGGCCATGGCGTGGATGTCGGCCTCCAGGTGCACGTCCGACTCGGCCGCCTTGCGCATGTGGCCCTCGGGCTCCATCTCCACCGCCTGCAGGTAGACGGCGGCGACTTCCATGCCCGCCATCTGCTGCGGCGAGCCGATGGGGTATTCCAGCGCCTGGGCGGCAAACGCCAGGCTGCAGGCGGCCAGGCCGAGGGCGATGCGGGAAGAGGGCTTCATATGCTATTCCTGATTAGGTTAATAATGAGAATGGTTCGCATTATGCGACTCTTGTCCAGGTGCAGCAGCTGATTTGTGTCAGACGGACGAAAAAAAACGCTGCCCGCAGGCAGCGTTTGTGCGCTCAAAGCAACAGTGCAGTAAGGGGGCTCAGAACGCCGGCACCACGGCGCCCTTGTATTTTTCCAGGATGAACTTCTTCACCTCGGGGGTGTGCAGTGCCTTCATCAGCTTGGCAATCGTCGGGTCCTGGGCACGGTCGGTGCGGGCGACGACGATGTTGGTGTAGGGCGAATCGGCGCCTTCGATGAACAGCGCATCCTTGGTCGGGTTGAGCTTGGCCTCGATGGCGTAGTTGGTGTTGATCAGTGCCAGATCGACGTCGGCCAGGGCGCGCGGCAGCAGCGGCGCTTCGAGTTCCTTGAACTTGAGCTTCTTCGGGTTCTTC
>JAJTBK010000327.1 GCA_021286965.1 Comamonadaceae bacterium
ATCTGTTCACTGTAGGGGCCGACAAATCCGGTGACAACGACCGTCACCACGGGATCACGGACGTATTTGGACAGCTCTTTTTCCACGTCCCGGGCAATCTGTGCCGGCGTTTTCCCCTGGGCCACGATGCCATCGACCAAAGGCGTGGAAACCAGGCCATCGGGACGCACCGGCACCGAGAGCGATAACTCCGGGCTGCGCCACACGATGATGTTCAGAGTGTCGCCAGGGCCAACGATGTAGTTGTAGTTCGGTGCGAAGGCATTGCTCGGCGCCGCCGGATAGGAGTGGCCCCAGTTTGCGCACCCGCCCATGACCGCCACCCAGCACAACAGTCCCAACCAACGGAAAAATCCAACAGTGGATCGCAGCATATTGGTTTGCACGACAAGCTCCTTATAGAAAGGTACGGCACGCCCACAGCAATGTATATGGTTTTGCAATGCCTTGCACAAGACCATAGGCGCAGGTTATGCCAAGCCGCCGGCCTCTGCAAGCCCTGAGAACCCCGCAGTGCTCAACCAGGGGCTGTCATGACTGCGTCATGCACCGACACGACCGGGGTCGTCACGCCTTGAGGAAGTCGGCGCGCCCGCCCAGCCAGCGCGCGATGTGCTCGCGCGCGAGTTGCGGGTGCTGCGCCAGCATGACGGGCGCCGTCTCGCGCGCCCAGGCCAGGAGCACGGTGTCGGTTGTCAGGTCGGCAAAGCGCAGCAGCGCATCACCCGACTGGCGCGCCCCCAGGAACTCGCCCGGGCCACGGATCTCCAGATCGCGGCGAGCAATTTCAAAGCCATCGGTGGTATCCGACATGGCCTGCAGGCGCTCGCGTGCGCTCTCGCCCAGGCGGCCGCTGTCGCCCACGCTGTAGAGCAGCACGCAGGCCGAGGCCGCCGCGCCGCGCCCGACGCGCCCGCGCAGCTGGTGCAGCTGGCTCAGGCCAAAGCGCTCGGCGTGCTCGATGACCATGAGCGAGGCGTTGGGCACGTCCACGCCCACTTCGATCACCGTCGTCGCCACCAGCAGGCCCAGGACGCCGTCTTTGAAGGCTTGCATGACGGCTTTTTTCTCTGCCGCCGCCATGCGCGAGTGAAGCAGCCCGACCTGCACGCCCGGCAAGGCGGCAGCGGGCTCGGCGGGGGTGGCGGTGGCGTTGGCTAGATCCAGCGCCTCGCTCTCCTCGATCATCGGGCACACCCAGTACACCTGGCGCCCGGCAGCGAGCGGCGGCGCCAGGCGGGCGATGACCTCGTCCTTGCGGCTGTCGGCAATCACCCGCGTGACGATGGGTGTGCGCCCGGGCGGCAGCTCGTCGATGGTGGAGACATCCAAATCGGCGTAGTACGTCATGGCCAGGGTGCGCGGGATGGGCGTGGCGCTCATCATCAGCAGGTGCGGCTCCATGCCCTGGTGGCTGAGTTTTTGCCGCAGCGCCAGGCGCTGGGCAACGCCAAAGCGGTGCTGCTCGTCGATCACCGCCAGGCCCAGGCGGGCGAACTGCACCTGCTCCTGGATGACGGCGTGCGTGCCCACGACCAATGCTGCTGCCCCACTTTCGACCAGCGCCAGCATGGCGGCGCGCTCTTTTTTCTTTTGCGCCCCGGCCAGCCAGGCGACCTGCAAATCCAGCGGCGCCAGCAGCGGCGTGAGCCAATCGACGAGCTTGCCAAAGTGCTGCTCGGCCAGAATTTCCGTCGGCGCCATGAGGGCGCATTGCCAGCCGGCCTCGATGGCGCGCAGCGCCGCCAGCGCGGCCACCACGGTTTTGCCAGCCCCCACGTCGCCTTGCAGCAGGCGGTGCATGGGGCGCGCCAGGGCCAGGTCGGCGTTGATCTCGGCCACCACGCGCTGCTGCGCCCCGGTCAGGGCAAAAGGCAGCGCCGCCTGCAGCTGGCCGGGCAGGTCTTGCGCCCCGGGTGTGAGCGCCGGCGCGCGCAGGCGTGCGCGCTGCTGGCGCGCCGCGTGCTGCGACAGCTGCTGCGCCAGCAGCTCCTCGGCCTTCAGGCGCTGCCAGGCCGGGTGGCTGTGGTCTTCGAACGTAGCCAGCGCCACGTCGGGTTGCGGATGGTGCAAAAAATGTAGCGCGTCGCGCAGCATCCACGGGCCTTGCAGGCCAGTTTGCCTATCAAAAATAGCCAGGGGGGGCAGCAGCGGCGCCGGAATCGTCTCGGGCAGGGCGACGCGCTGCAGGGCGCTGGCGATGGCGCGGCGCAGGTAGGCTTGGGGCAGCTGCGCCACCGTGGGGTACACCGGCGTGAGCGCCTGGGGCAGCTCGCCGCCCGCCTGGCGAAACGCCGGGTGCAGCATCTGCCGGCCCCAGAAGCCGCCCCGGATCTCGCCGCGCAGGCGCAGGCGTGCGCCCACGGCCAGGGTCTTGAGGTGCGAGGGGTAGAAGCTGAAAAACGTCAGCTCGCAGCGCCCGCTGCCATCGTCCACCACCACCTTGAGCAGGCGGCGCGGGCGCTGCTGCACCTCGCTGCTGACGACTTCGGCCTCGATCTGCGCCACCTCGCCCTCGCGGGCGTTTTTGAGCAAGGTGATGCGCGTTTCATCTTCGTAGCGCAGCGGCAGGTGCAGCGCCAGGTCGATGTCGCGCACCAGCCCGAGCTTGCGCAGCGCCTGCTGGGCAGGGCTGAGGGCGGTTTTGGGCGCAGGGACAGGGGCAGGAGAGGGCGGCAAACGGGCAGGCACGGCAAAAGGCTACCACGGCACAGGGCCATGGCAGGGGCAACGAACGCTACCATTGGCAGCTGTCTTTCCTGCAGATTCGGTAGCTTTCTTCATGCTCAAGCGCATTCACGTTCAACACTTGGTACTGGGCATGTTCCTGCACGAGTTCTGCGGCTCCTGGATGGAGCATCCATTCTGGCGCTCGCGCTTCCTGCTCGACGATGCCGAGGATCTGGCGCGCATCCTCGCTTCGGAAATCCACGAAGTCTGGATCGACACCAGCAAGGGCCTGGACGTGGCGCAGGGCACGCACAGCGTCTCGCGCGAAGAGGCCGACGCCCAGGCCGATGCCGATCTGCTGCAGGCCCAGGCCAGCCCGGAGGCGGAGTTTGCCGGCACGCTCAAACTCGCCCCGACCAGCATGGAGCAGGAGCTGCGCCGGGCGGCCAAAATTTGCGCCGCCAGCAAGCGTGCCGTGGTGTCGATGTTCCACGAGGCGCGCATGGGCCGCGCCGTCGATCCCGCACAGGCGCAGGCGCTGCTCGAAGACATGAGCGACTCCATCACCCGCAACCCGGGCGCCCTCGTCAGCCTGGCGCGGCTGAAAACCGCCGACGACTACACCTATATGCATTCGGTCGCCGTGGCTGCGCTCATGATCTCGCTGGCGCGCAGCCTGGGCATGAACGAAGCGGCCGTGCAAATCGCCGGCACCGCCGGCCTGATGCACGACCTGGGCAAAGCCAAGATGCCGATGGAGGTGCTCAACAAGCCGGGCAAGCTCACGGACGAAGAATTTGCCATCATGCGTGCGCACCCGGTGCACAGCCACGCCATGCTCAAAGATTCGGGGCTGCACCCGCAGGCGCTCGACGCCTGCCTGCACCACCACGAAAAAATGGACGGCACCGGCTACCCCGACCGACTGCAGGGCGAGCAGATCAGCGTGCTGGCACGCATGACGGCGATTTGCGACGTCTACGACGCCATCACCTCCGACCGGCCATACAAGAACGGCTGGGATCCATCCGAATCGCTGCGCCGCATGGCCGAATGGTGCAAGGACCATTTCGATGGCCGGCTGTTCCAGGCCTTCGTCAAAACCATGGGCATCTACCCCGTGGGCTCGCTCGTGCGCCTGGCTTCAGGCCGCCTGGCCGTGGTCACCGAGCAATCGCCCGGAGCCCTGCTGGCGCCGCGCGTGCGGGTGTTCTACTCCACCAAATCGCAGCTACGCCTGCCGCCGGAGGAGCTCGATCTCTCGCGCCCCGGCTGCAGCGAAAAAATCGTCGCCCGCGAAGACCCGGTGCAGTGGAACTTCCCCGACCTGAACGACCTCTGGAGCGGCCTCGGGCCGCAGCCCTGGTAGGGACTTGCGCCCGGCGGCGACAATCGCCCCCTTTTTTTCCGATGCCCTGGCCTTGCCCTTTTCTTGGCACGGGTCTGTCCGACCCTCAAGCACCATGACCGCTTCTCCCCGCACCTTCACCCTGAGCGATTTCGACTTCGAGCTGCCAGAGCTGCTCATCGCCCAGCACCCGGCCCCCGAACGCAGCAGCTCACGCCTGCTCGACGGCCGCGCCAGCCCCCCCACCGACCGCATTTTTCGTGAATTCCCCAGCCTGCTGCAGCCGGGCGATCTGCTGGTGTTCAACGACACCCAGGTGCTCAAGGCACGCCTGTTTGGCGAGAAGGCCAGCGGCGGCCGCCTGGAGCTGCTGATCGAGCGCGTACTCGGCGGCAACGAAATCGTGGCGCACATGAAGGTGAGCAAAAAGCCCCAGAGCGGCGCCACCCTGCACATGGCCGGCGGCGCGCACAGCGGCGGCTTTGATGCCACCTTGCTCGGGCGCTGGCCCGAGGCGGACGGCCCACTGTTTCGCCTCGCGCTGCAAGGCCCGCAAGGCGAGACACCCTGGGAGCTGATGCAGCAGCACGGCCACCTGCCGCTGCCGCCCTACATCGCGCGCCAGCAAAACGCCGCGCACGACCCCGACGCCGCCGAGGATGCCGAGCGCTACCAGACCGTGTTCGCCCGCCAGCCCGGCGCCGTCGCCGCGCCCACCGCCGCGCTGCACTTTGACGCCGGCGTGCTCGCCGCGCTGGAAGAGAGGGGCGTGGAGCGCGCCAGCGTCACGCTGCACGTGGGCGCGGGCACGTTCCAGCCCGTCAAAACCGAGAACCTGGCCGAGCACCGGATGCACAGCGAGTGGTACGAAGTGCCCGCTGCCACCCTGGCGGCGCTCGAACGCTGCCGCCAGCGCGGCGGACGCATCGTTGCCGTGGGCACGACGACGGTGCGCACGCTCGAATCCTGGGCCCAAAGCGGCCAGCCCAGCGGCGACACCAGCATCTTCATCACCCCCGGCTACCCGTTCCAGGTGGTGGACATGCTGCTGACCAACTTCCACCTGCCCAAGAGCACGCTGCTGATGCTGGTCAGCGCCTTCACCGGCTACGAGCACGCCATGGCGCTGTACCGCCATGCGGTGGCGCAGCGCTACCGCTTCTTCAGCTATGGCGATGCCATGCTGCTGGCACGCCGCAGGCCGTAGCACGTCGATTTTCTGTAGCCGTATTTTTTTCAGAACTCCGCGCAATCGCTAATAGGAACAATTATCATTACTATTCATTAATTTTTCGCGCACCAGACTGTTGTCGGTGCATTTGCACCATGACTGTGCCTTTTGTCGCCCTCTTGGCCTTGTTGCTGGCCAGTGGAGCCGCCTTGTGCGCCACTGAACGCGCCGCCACCCGCATCACTGGTGCCAGGGGTTGGTTTTTGTTTTTGTTGCTCACCCTGGGAGCGACCCTGCTGCTGCAAAAGCGGGTGGGCGATATTGAGGCCTGGGCCATCGTCACCGTGGTGCTGATGACCACACTGCCCTGCATGGCAGCCCTGCTGGGCTGGCAGCGCCGCCAGGAGGCCCGCCATGGCCGCCACTAAAACGCACAAAACTGTCCGCCAGAGTCCACCACTGGACTTGCTGCACCACGGCTTGGTGGCGGCCTTATTGGGAATGCCGCTGGCCATCTGGCTCAGTGGTGCGTTGGTTTATCACGCGCCCTGGGCGGCCGATTCACTCAACGACATTTCCACCTACCAAGTCACTATGTGGGTCGTACCGCCGCTATGGGCCACAGTGGTCAGCCTGGCCTTTTTAGCACCCAGCAAGCGCATCCTTTGGGCCGCTCTGCTCACGGGCAACGCCCTGGCCTGGGGCCTGCTGCGGGCAGTGCAGGCATGAAGGCCGCAACGCTGCGCAACTACCTGTCGGTTCACACCTGGACGGGCATTCTGGCCGGCACGCTGCTGTTCATTGCCTTTTACGCCGGGGCACTGTCCATGTTCGTGCCCGAAATCACGCACTGGAGCCGTGCCGAGCCTGCCCGCAACAACGCCAGCCAGGATGACGATGCCCTGGTCGCTGCTTTCTTTGCCGCACACCCCAGCATAGAAAATGCCACGCTGGTGCTGCCTTCGGCATCCAACACCGCCCCCCTCATGCGCTGGGGCCCACGGGGCACCACGCCCCGACAGGTGGAGCTTGACGCCCAGGGCCAGCTGCGCCCCGTGGCCGCACCGGCTGGCGAGGCGGGACGTTTTGTCGATTACCTGCACCGCAAGGGTGGGCTGCCGCTAGCACTGGACAGCGCGGAGCCCGTGATCGGCCTCATCGCCCTCTTGTACGCGCTGGCACTGATCTCCGGCGTGGTCGTACTGCTACCTTCGCTGGTCAAGGATTTGTTCGTACTGCGCATCGGGCGCAACGCCAAGCGCCTGTGGCTGGACCTGCACAACCTGCTGGGCGTGGCCAGCCTGCCGTTTCATGTGGTGATGGCACTGTCAGCCGCCGTGTTCTGCCTGCACGATTGGATTTACGACGCCCAGGGCACGCTGATCTACCCCCAGGGTCTGCGCCCCGTCACGGCCCGCACCCAGCCGCAGCGCCCGCCCGTCACGCTCGATCGCACCGCCTGGCGCAGCCCCACCCAACTCGTGCAGGATGCCGCCCACGCCGTACCCGGCTTTAGCGCCAGCGCCATCGAATACCGAGGCCTGGGTACGCCCAAGGCCAGCGCCTTCATGGCTGGAACGGATGACGCACACTTCAAACGCCGCCCCCGCGAAGGCTTTGCCGTGCTCGACCCCGCCACCGGCGCCTTGGTGCAAAACAATACGGCGCCCGGACAGGGCTCGGCCATGGCGCGTGCAGTAGTCAGCTTTTTTGCCCTGCACTTTGGCAGCTACGGGGGCGCACCGGTGCGCCTGCTCTACGCCGTGCTGGGTGTGATGGGGGCGTTGCTGTTCTACACCGGCAACGTACTGTGGATCGAGAGCCGCAGCAAGCGCCTGCGCCAGCAGCCTGGCATGGTCGAGCAACCGCGCCATGTGCGAATGATTGCCGCCATCAACCTGGGGGTCAGCCTGGGCTGCGTAGCAAGCATCTCACTTGCCCTGGTGACCACGCGCTGGCTGGGGGCCACGACCCTCGCACCAGACACGGTGCTGCACGGCACTTACTACGCCACCTTCACTGCCTGCCTGGTCTGGGCATTGGCACGCGGGGCGCAACAAGCCACTGTGGGCCTACTGGCCTTTGCCGCCCTGGCCACAGCACTCATTCCGCTGACCAGCGCCATCGCCCCCTTGGCGGCAAGCCTAGCCCCCTGGGCCGAGATACTGGACAAACCCTATACGCACGGACTGGCCTGGGTCGATGGCCTGTCTGCCGCCGGCGCGGCCTTGCTTGCCGCCCTGGCCTGGATCACCCGACGCCAGACGGGACGCCACAGCACGCCCACCAGCCACGCTGATTTTCCTACCCCCGTACTGACACCATGAACACTGCGCAACACCCCCTGCACGCCCTGGCGTGCACCGCCGCCCTCGCCTGCCTGGCTACCCCTGCGATGGCACAAGCGAGCACAACCACCTTGCCCGAAATTGCCGTCACCAGCGGGCGCGACCTCGAGGCCCTGCCCGCACCCGCCCCAGGCGGCAAGGCGGCGCAAGGCCTACGCCTGGGGGTGTTGGGCAACACCGACCTGATGGATGCCCCCGTGAGCGCCAGCGCCTACACCCAGCAGGCCATCCAGGAGCAACAAGCCCGCACCCTGGGCGACGTGCTGCAAAACGACCCATCGGTACGCTACACCACCAATAGCGGCCACATGCTGGAGCATTTCCGCATCCGTGGTCTGGACGTAAACGGCCCGAGCGTAGCCTACGGTGGCCTCTACGGCATGGCGCCCAAGGGGCACATTCCCACCGAGATGATTGAACGCGTGGAAGTGTTGCGCGGCCCCAGCACCCTGCTCGGCGGCATGGCGCCAGACAACAACCTGGGCGGCGCCATCAACCTCACGCCTAAACGCGCCGGCACCCAGCCGCTAACCGAGCTCACGACCTCCTACTCGTCCAACACCTACGTCCAGGCACACGCCGACGTCGGCCAGCGTTTCGGCCCCGATGGCCGCCTTGGCCTGCGCGTCAACGGCGCCTATGGCGACGGCGATACTGGCGTCGCCGGCCAGGGCAAGGGCCGGCGCCTGGGCGCACTGGCGATCGACTACCAGGGCGACGACTGGAACCTGACGCTCGATGCCTACAGCAGTCAGGAAAAAATCAAAAACGGCAGTCAGGCCATGTACGGCCTGGCCACACGCCGGGGCAACGTGGTGGCACTGGGCCAGCTCATCGCCGTGCCGGATGCCGACGTCAACGCCTTCCGGGGCACCTACGGCACCTACGCAGACGATGGCCTGATACTGCACAGCGAGCTGCGCCTGGCTCCGGATTGGACGGCCTACCTCGCTGCGGGCGCCGCCAACAGCCGGGGCCAGGGCCTGATGTTTGGCACACGCATGATCGTCACCCAGGCCAACGGCGCAGCCAAAGGCTATGCCTACAACGTGGACACCATCACCCGCGACCGCGTCGCCGAGCTGGGTCTGCACGGCCAGTTCAGCACGGGCAGCGTGCGTCACCAACTCAGCATCACGGCCTCGGTGCTCAATCACCAGGAAGGCAGCAGCAGCCGCGCCGCCGAGGGCTGGAACCAAAACGTTTACCAACCCGTGACGCCGCCCTTCCCGACTGCACCCACGCCAGCCCCGATCACAACCGACAACGACCTGCGCTCGCTGGCCGTGATCGACACCCTGGGGCTGGTGGATGGCCGCGTGCTGCTGACGCTCGGCGCACGCCTGCAGCAAGTCAAGCAAATCAACGGCTACGACGAATCGCGCATCTCGCCATCGGTCGGCCTGGTAGCCAAGCCCTGGGGCCAGGACACCGCACTGTTTGCGAACTACATGGAGGGGCTCTCACCCGGCCAGATCGTGCCAAAAAATGCTGGTTACACCAATGAAGGTCAGTCCTTCGCCCCTTACCGCACGCAGCAGGTGGAGCTAGGCATCAAGCACCGCCAGGGCGCACTTACGCACACCGCCAGCCTGTTCCAGATCGACCGGCCGACGCTGATCACGGCGGCCGACGGAAAATCAATGTACGAAGGCGGCAAGCAGCGCCTGCGCGGCGTCGAGTGGACGGTCTTTGGACAAATCATGCCGACGCTCGATGCGCTCGGCGGCATCACCTACACCCAGGCCCAGCAACGCAACACCGGCAAAGACAGCTACGGCGTACCGAACTGGGCGGCCAACCTGGGCCTGGACTGGGCCACCCCAGTACAGGGCCTGAGCCTGGGCGGACGCCTGATTTACACCGGCAGCCAGTGGGCGGATTCGGCCAACAAACTCCAGCTGCCCAGCTGGCACCGCTTCGACCTGAACGCCAAATACAAGACGCGCCTGGGCGCAACCCCTGTGACGCTCCACGGCTACGTCGAGAACCTCACCGGACGCAACGATTGGACGGGTCTGTTCGCCGACGGCTACGCCATGCCCTCGGCGCCGCGCACCGTGCGCCTGGCGGCCACTTTCGCGTTCTGAGAACGTGTTTACGATCTCCTGAGTAGCAGAGCCAGAAACGCCAAGTGGACGAACTGCAAGCTGGTGTTGAGCCAGCGCTCGCAGTTCTTCCATAGCCTGCGGTTCTTCTCCAGCCACGCAAAGCTGCGCTCCACGAC
>JAJTBK010000334.1 GCA_021286965.1 Comamonadaceae bacterium
CCCTTCTCTCGCCTCGCTGCGCGAGCCGGGAAGGGGGACGCCACCAGCGCGGCGGGGCGGCCCTTGCGCGGTGGCTCTGGCTCAGGCCGAGCCAGTGGTACGGGCTGCGCGCGGTGACGCTTGCAGCAGCCGATTACAGCGCTTCAAAGATTCCTGCGGCGCCTTGGCCCGTGCCCACGCACATGGTCACCATGCCGTACTTCAGCTTGTGGCGGCGCAGTGCGTGCACCACGGTGGCGGCGCGGATGGCGCCGGTGGCGCCCAGCGGGTGGCCCAGGGCGATGGCGCCGCCCATGGGGTTGACCTTGGCGGGGTCCAGGCCCAGGGTGTTGACCACGGCAAGCGACTGGGCGGCAAAGGCTTCGTTCAGCTCGTACCAGCCGATGTCCTCGCTCTTGAGGCCGGCGTAGCGCAGCGCGGCGGGAATGGCCTCGATGGGGCCGATGCCCATGATTTCGGGCGGCACGCCGCGTGCGGCGTAGCTCACGAAACGCGCCAGCGGCGTGAGGCCGAACTGTTTGACGGCCTTCTCGCTGGCCAGGATCAGCGCACCTGCGCCGTCACTGGTCTGCGAGCTGTTGCCGGCCGTCACGCTGCCGCGCGCGGCGAACACGGGCCGGAGCTTGGCCAGGCCTTCGAGCGAGGTGTCGGGGCGGGGGCCTTCGTCCAGGTTCACGGTGCGGGTCTTGGTGATGACTTCCCCGGTGGCCAGGTTGGGCACGCGCTCCAGCACTTCGATGGGTGTGATTTCGTCGGTGAATTCGCCCGCCTGCTGCGCCTTGATGGCGCGCATGTGCGACTCCAGCGCGAAGGCGTCCTGCATCTCGCGCGTCACCTTCCACTGCTGGGCCACCTTCTCGGCCGTCAGGCCCATGCCGTAGGCAATGCCGACGTTCTCGTCCTTGGCGAACACCTCGGGATTGAACGAGGGCTTGCCACCACCCATGGGCACCATGCTCATGGACTCGGCACCACCTGCGATCATCACGTCGGCCTCGCCCACGCGGATGCGGTCGGCGGCCATCTGGATGGCCGTGACGCCCGAAGCACAGAAACGGTTGACGGTGACGCCGCCCACCGGGTGGCTGAAGGCCAGGCCGGTGGCGATACGTGCCATGTTCATGCCCTGCTCGCCTTCGGGGAAGGAGCAGCCGATGATGGCGTCTTCGATCGCCTTGGGGTCCAGCGTGGGTACTTGCAGCATGGCGCTCTTGATGGCGGCGACCAGCAGCTCGTCAGGACGGGTGTTGCGGAAATAGCCGCGGCCCGAACGCCCGATGGGCGTGCGCGTGGCGGCAACGATGTAGGCGTCTTGGACTTGTTTCATGATGGGATCCTTACCTTTGGGGTGTGGCGGCAGGGGCCGCCGGGGCACTGGTTTTGCTCTTGCTGGCGGGCACCCAGGCCCAGATGAATTCGCACTCGATGGGCTGCGCGCCGGATTCGTCGCTCACCTGCACGGCCACGATGACTTCGCCTTTGTCGCTTTGCTGCATGAGCGTGCGCTGCTCATCGGTGAGCGTGGCCACTGCGCGCAGGGCGCCCTGGGCACGCCGCTTGAAGGCCACACGCAGCTCCTTGGCCAGGGGCAGGCAGTCGTCGCGCACGTTCATGCCCACCACCATGCCGGTGGCCGTCTCGGCCAGCAGCGTCATGGCGGCGGCGTGCACGCCGTGGATGTGGTTCTGCACCCGGCGCTGGTTGGCCACGGCCACTTCCACGCGCTGGGGCGTCAGCTCAAGGTACTGCAGGCCTGCCGTGCCGGTGAAGGGCACGGCGCGGCGCAGCACCAGGTTGCGCGCCCAGGGCCGCACTGCGGCGGGCACCCGGTCGAGCTGGCCCATGGTGCGGGCCAGCCGGTTGGGCCGCGCGGTGGAAGGGGTGGCTGCAGCGCTCATGTCAGTTGCGAACCGGTTTGCCGGTGGACAGCATGCCCATGATGCGTTCCTGGGTCTTGGGGTGGTCGAGCAGGCTGCAGAAGGCCTTGCGCTCCAGCGCCATGAGGTATTCCTCGTTCACCAGGGTCCCGGCCTCGACCTCGCCGCCACACACCACACCCGCGATCAGGCTGGCAATGTGGAAGTCGTGCGCGCTGATGAAGCCGCCGTCA
>JAJTBK010000336.1 GCA_021286965.1 Comamonadaceae bacterium
AAGCGAGATCTGGGCGCAACTCGAACGCCGCTTCGAGGCCCGCCTGATCCAGTCGGCGCTGCGCAATACCCAGGGCCGGCGCGTGGAAGCGGCCCAGCGCTTGGGGATAGGCCGCAACACACTGACGCGCAAGATGCAGGAGCTTGGATTGGAATAAAAAGGCATCCATGCCTTTACCAGCAAGCGTGAGTAGCTATCAAAAGAATAGCTTTACAAGGGGCGCCATGGCAGCGTTTTGCTAGGGGTTTACCCCTAAATGGCTTTGCAAAACTTTACCTTTTCCTGGGTGCGGAGACAATTCGCCACCGTCTCCTGATAGGAATCTCCTTGTCTACCTCCCTGGTTTCTGCGCCGCTGGCCGGCGGTTTGCGCTTGGCTGCACCGCGCTGGCCGGTGCTCGATGGCACTGGGGTGCTGCTGCTGCTGGCGCTGTATGGCCTGGTGTGGGCACTGCTCTACGCCTTCACCACCCTGTCGCCGCCGGTGGACAACGTCGAGCAGCTGGTCTGGCTGCATTCCATGGAGTGGGGTTACTACAAGCATCCGCCGCTGCCAACCTGGATCGTGGGTGCATTGGCGCAGGCCTTTCCGCCCGGGGCGGCCCTGACCTACACCCTCGGCGCCGTCATCACCACGGCATCCATGGCGCTGCTGTGGCGCCTGCTGCACCAGCTGCGCGGGCCGCGCTACGCCACCTTGGGGCTGCTGGCGGCGCTGTCCATCAGCCTGTATTGCGGCCGTATTTACTACTACAACCACAACGTCGTGCTGCTGTTGTGGGTCGTGCTGGCGGCCGACCTGAGCTGGCGCGTCGCGCAGCGTCCCCGTCTGCGCACCTGGGCCGCGCTGGGTTTGGTGACGGGCCTGGGCATGTTGACCAAATACCAGTTCGTGCTGGCGCTGGCCGTCATCGGCCTGTGGTGGCTGCACCTGCAGGGCTGGCGCCAGCCGGTGCACCGCCGGGGCGCTTGGCTGGCGGCGGCGGTGGCGCTGCTGGTGTTCGCCCCGCATGGGTATTGGCTCTTCACGCACGACTGGCTGCCGCTGGCTTACGCCCGTGAGAGCGCGCTGGGCTACGACCTGCGCGGTAGCCAGCGCCTGTGGCACGCGCTGCAGTTCGCCCTCGATTGGCTCTTCAATCGCAGCCTGCCGGCCTGGCTGCTGCTCGGCAGCGCCTGGTGGTGGGCCCGGCGCCAGCCGCTGCCGGCGGCAGCTGCGCCGCTGCCAGATGATGGTGCGCGCCGTTTCTTGCTGCTGTGGGGTTTCGTACCCCTGCTGCTGATGATGGCCATGGCCTTGTTCGGTGGCTCCAAACTGCACCTGCACTGGGGTACGGCCTTCATGCTGTGGACGGTGCCCGCTGTCATGGAGTGCGCCCGGCGCGCGCCCTGGGCGGAGTTGCGCACCGTGCGCGCTGCTTGGTTCGCCTTTGCCCTGGTGCAGGCACTGGTGATGGTGCAGGCCTGGATGGCCTCGCCCCAGGGGCCGCGCGGCTACAAGGCGGATCACACCGATTTTTTCCCTTCTGAACGTGTGGCGGCGCAGATTGCTCTGCAGGCGCCGGCCGTGCTCGGTGGGCCGGTGGAGATCGTCAGCGGTTCGCAGGAACTGGCCAGCGTGCTGGCGCTGCGCTTGCCCAGCCATCCCCGGGTGCTGGTCGATGGCCAGCTGCGCTACAGCCCCTGGATTGCGCCCGCCGAGCTGCGCCAGCGGCGCGCGATCGAGGTCTTTCATGCCCCGGCGCAGCTGCCCGCCGGCGCCCACCTGGTGGGGCACGGCATTGCCTGGCGGCCCCTGGTGGTGCCGGCGCCGTAGGCGCTACAAATTGAGCTCGACCACCACCGGCGCGTGGTCGCTGGGCTGCTTGTTCTTGCGCGGCGCCCGGTCCACGTGGCAGGCCTGCACCAGCGGGCGCAGCGCCGGGCTGAGCAGGATGTGGTCGATGCGCAGGCCCCGGTTTTTCTGAAAACCCAGCATCCGGTAATCCCACCAGCTAAAGCTTTTCGGCGCTTGCTCGAACAGCCGAAACGCATCGACCAGCCCGAGCGCGAGCAGGGCCTGGAAATGGGCGCGTTCGGCGCTGGTGTGGTGGATGGTCTCGCGCAGGCCCTCGGGGTCGTAACTATCACGGTCTTCGGGGGCGATGTTGAAGTCCCCCAGCAGCGCCAGGCGCGGCTGCTGTGCCAGTTCGGTGCGCAGCCAGCCCTCTAGGGCATCGAGCCAGCGCATCTTGTAGGCAAATTTTTCGCTGCCAGGCTCCTGGCCGTTGACGAAGTAGCCGTTGACCAGGCGCAGCGAACCGGCCGGGGTGTCGAGCGTGGCGGCGATGGCGCGCGCCTGCTCGTCGGCAAAACCGGGGATGTTGCGCACCACGTCGCGCAGCGGCTGGCGGCTGAGAATGGCGACGCCGTTGTAGGTTTTTTGCCCGTGCACCACGGCCTCGTAGCCGGCGGCGCGCAGGGCGTCGAAGGGGAATTTGTCGTCGCTGAGCTTGAGCTCCTGCAGGCACAGCGCATCGACTGGGTGCGTGGCCAGCCAGTCGAGTACCTGCGGCAGGCGTACGGCGAGGGAGTTGACGTTCCAGGTGGCCAGGCGCATGGTTTAAAACCCCAGGGAGGCCAGCAAGTCGTCCACGTCGTCCTGCTTGAGCGCCTTGTCGGGCACCTGCGGGCCGGCAAGCTCGGCCTTGGGCTGCACCACGGCCGCCAGGCGCTCGGGGGCGCTGTG
>JAJTBK010000342.1 GCA_021286965.1 Comamonadaceae bacterium
CGCAGATCGTGGCCGAAAAGGTCGAGACCGCCGAGCAGCACGAGCGCATGGCGCTGCTGGGCGTCAAGCTCTTTCAGGGCTACTGGTTCGCGCAGCCGGCCATCGTCAAGGCCAAGACCATCCGGCCCTCGCAGGCAACCATCATCCAGCTCATCAACCTGGTGCGCCAGCAGGCGAGCACGGCCGACATCGAAGACCTGCTGAAAAAAGACCCGACGCTGTCGTTCAACCTGCTGCGCTTCATCAACTCCTCGGGCTTTGGCCTGTCGTGCGAGGTCACCTCGTTCCGGCACGCGGTCATGATCCTGGGGCTGAAAAAGCTCTTTCGCTGGGCCGCGCTGCTGCTCACCACCTCGCGCAAGGACGGCGCCCCGGCCGCCGTCGGCCAGACCGCCGTGGTGCGCGGGCGCCTGATGGAGCTGCTCGCCGCCGAGCTGCTGCCGCCCGAGGAGTGCGACAACGCCTTCGTCGTCGGCGTGTTCTCGCTCCTGGACGCCATGCTCGGCGTGCCCATGGACCGCGCCCTTGAATCGGTCGCCCTGCCCGACAGCGTGCAGGATGCGCTGCTGCACAACCGGGGCGTGTTCGCCCCCTTCCTCGACCTGACCCGCGCCTGCGAGAGCGGTGACGACGCCGCCTTCGCCCGCTGCGCCGATGCCCTGCACCTGTCGAACCACCAGGTAAACATGGCGCACATGAACGCCCTCATCTGGGCCGAGAGCCTGACGGCGGAATAACGCTATTTTTTTAATAGCAACTCACGCTTGCTGCAAGCGCCTTACCGCCGCTTTTCACCCATAAATCACCCCCGTGGATGGTGGCGCGCGTGCAGCTGCGCCAGGCGCTCGCGCGCCACGTGGGTGTAGATGGTGGTGGTGGAAATGTCGGCGTGCCCCAGCAGCAGCTGCACCACGCGCAAATCGGCGCCGTGGTTGAGCAGATGCGTGGCAAAGGCGTGGCGCAAGGTGTGCGGCGACAGCGGCGCCGTGATGCCGGCGAGCTGCGCGTACTTCTTCACCAGCATCCAGAACATGACGCGCGACATGGCGCTGCCGCGCTGGGTGACGAAAAAATCCTCGCTGCGCTGCCCGCCCAAAATGGCACCGCGCGCCTGCTGCAGGTAGCGCTGCAGCCAGTCGTGGGCCTCGGCGCCGAACGGCACCAGGCGCTCCTTGCCACCCTTGCCCTGCACGCGCAACACGCCCTCGGCCAGGCCCACGGCGTACAGCTGCAGGCCGACGAGCTCGCTCACGCGCAGGCCGCTGGCGTACAGCAGCTCCAGCATGGCGCGGTCGCGCAGGCCCAGCGGCTCATCGATCGGCGGCGCCTGCAACAGCGCCTCGACCTGGGCCTCGCTCAGGCTGTGCGGCACGCGCAGCGGCTGGCGCGCGGCCTGCAGGCGCAGCGTCGGGTCGCAGCGGATTTTTTGCTCGCGCAGCGCCCAGCGGTAAAAGCGCTTGAACACCGTCAGGCGGCGGTTGGCGGTGCTGGCGCGCGTGTCTGCGTGGCAGGCGTCGAAGTAGGCGGTGATGTCGTCCTCAGCGGCTTGCAGCAGCCGTTTTTCACGCTGCTGCAGCCAGTCGCGCCAGGCGTGCAGGTCGCTGCGGTAGGCCTGCAAGGTGTTGCGCGCCAGCCCTTCTTCGAGCCACAGGGCATCGGTGAAGGCGTCGATCAGGGCGTCGGCAGCAGGGCGGGGGGGCATGGTGGCGATGGCGGGCAAAAGCGCCGATTGTGCGCCGGCCCTGCGCTACCCTCGGGGGGTGAACTATGCCTTCTTGCTCCTGCCCGATTTCGCCCTGATCTTCGGCGGCTACCTGGTCTGCCGCTACACCGCGCTCAACCGCAGCGTCTGGCAGCCGGTGGAGGCGCTGGTGTACTACCTGCTGTTTCCGGTGCTGCTGTTCCAGTCCATCGTCAAAAGCCCGATCGCACTCGGCGAAGCCTCGGCGCTGATGGCCGCCGGCCTGCTGCTGAGCCTGGGCGGCATCGCCCTGGTCTACGCCCTGCCGCTGCTGCCGGGCCTGGGGCGGCGCCTGGATGCCGGCGCCCACGCGAGCGCGGCGCAGGTGGCGTTTCGCTTCAACTCCTTCATGGCGCTGGCGCTGGCCGAGCGCGTCGCCGGCAGCCAGGGGCTGCAGCTGATTGCGGTGCTGATCGGCGTCTGCGTGCCGCTGTTGAACGTGGCAGCGGTCTGGCCCATGGCGCGCCACGGCGAGCACCATTTCGCGCGCGAGCTGCTGCGCAACCCGCTGATCCTGGCCACCGTCTCGGGCCTGGCCGCCAACCTGCTGGGCCTGCGCCTGCCCGACTGGCTCGCGCCCAGCGCCACGCGCATAGGCAACGCCGCCCTGGTGCTGGGCCTGATGGCCGCTGGCGCCGGGATGCAATGGGGCCGGCTGCAGCAGCAACGCCTGCTGACGGCCAGCGTGCTCGCCATCCGCCACCTGTTGCTGCCGCTGCTGGCCTGGGGCCTGGCGCGGCTCTTGGCGCTCGATGCGACGCAAAGCGCCGTGCTGCTGGCGTTCTCGGCCCTGCCGACGGCGTCGAGCTGCTACGTGCTGGCGGCGCACATGGGCACGCAGGGGCCGTACGTCGCCGGGCTGGTCACGCTCTCGACCCTGCTCGGGCCCCTGAGCCTGTGGCTGGCGCTGGCGCTGCTGCTGCCGCAGCTGCCGCTCGGCCCGCGCTAACCCCCGCTGATGGCCGGCAGGTCGGGGCGCCAGAGTGTGCTCTGGTTGCGGCCGTTGCGCTTGGAGTAGTACAGGGCGGCGTCCGCGCGCTCCAGGCAGGCATCAACGGCATCATCGCCCGGCTGCAGCAGCGCCACCCCGAGGCTGATGGCGAAGCGGATCGGCGCCTCCAGCCCCTCGACTTCGACGGCGCAGTCGGCCACGGCCTGGCGCAGGCTCTCGGCGCGGCGCATCCCGACGTCGGCACCCGCGCCGCTGAGCAGCACGGCGAACTCCTCGCCACCGATGCGCCCGAGCATGTCGCCCCGGCGCAGCTGGCGCGCCACCTGCGCCACCAGCGCCTTGAGCACGACGTCGCCGACGGCGTGGCCGTAGCGGTCGTTGACGCGCTTGAAGTGGTCGATGTCGAGCATGATGAGTACGGCAGCCGGCACCAGGCCGCTGCGCAGGTGCGCCAGCTCCATGTCCACGCGCTCGAAAAAGGCGCGGCGGTTGGGCACGCCGGTCAGGGCGTCGGTCAGCGCCATGGTCTGCAGCTGGGCTTCGCGGCGCTTGCGCTCGGTGACGTCGTTGACCACCCAGCAGTGGGCGATGAGGCCGTCGGCGTCGCGCAGCACCCAGCCCTGCAGCTCCAGGTAGCGCCCATCGGCCAGCAGCTGGCTGTGCTTGCCGCGCAGCGCCTGGCCGTCAGGCAGCAGCAGCGGCTGCAGCGCCGCCGGTAGCGCCGCCAGGGGCTGGCCCTCCAGGGCCTCGGGCGCCAGCTCCAGCCCCAGCACCTGTACCAGGCGGCGGTTGGCACCAACGATGCGCTGCGCCTGCGTATCCGACAGCAAGATGCCGCTCGGAAAGCGATCCATGAGGGCGTGCAGCAGGCGTTCTTGCTCCACGCGCTGCTGCACGTCCATGTGCGCGCCCATCATGCGCAGGGCCCGGCCCTGGGCGTCACGCGCCGTGACCTTGCCGCGCGACTGCACCCACAGCCAGCCCTGCGCCTGGGTGCGCAGGCGCACATCGACGCGGAACTCCGCCCCGCTGTCGATGTGCTGCTGCAGCTGGCTCACCAGGCGCGTGCCGTCCTCGGGATGCACCAAGGCCATGAAGGCGGCGTAGCTCATGGGAAAACTCTCGGGAGCGTAGCCCAGCATCTCGTAGCAGCGCGCATCCCACTGCACCAGGCCGCTGGCGCAGTCCCAGCGCCACAGGCCGTCGCCCACGGCCTCGATCGTCAGGCGCAGGCGCTCCTCGCTCTCGCGCAGCGCCTGCTGCAGCCCATGGTCCTCGGTCACGTCGTGCACGTAGCCATGCCACAGCAGGGCTTCGCCGGGCTCGCCATGCGGGCGCGCGTGGCCGTGCAGCCAGCGCGCCTGCTGGGCCTCGTTGTAGACGCGGTAGGTGTGCTCCCAGTCGGTTTGCTGCGTCACGCTGCCCTGGATCGAGGCCAGCAGCGCCGGCAGATCGTCCGGGTGCACGCGCTGCGCCAGCTGGCGGTGCAGCGGCGCATGGATGTCCACCTGCATCCCATGCATCTGGTGAAACGCCGCACTGGCAAACACCAGCTCGCCACGCCCCTGGGCATCGCGGCGGTACTGGAACAGGCCGCCGGGCACTTCCTGCGTCAGCTGCACGAATTGCTGCGTGTTGTGCCAGCGCTGCCACTCGCTCCTGCGGTGCAGCCAGCTCAGCCACAGAATCAGCACCGAGCCCAGCAGCACCAGCACGCTGGCGGCAGCGTTGCGCGCCATGCTGCGGCTGATGGCGGTATCGACCGCTGCGAACACGCTGCGCCGCTCCAGCCCGGCCGAGACGATGAGGGTTGAGTCATCGACCCGGTGCCAGGCGTACATGCGCTCGACGCCATCGACCGGCGCCGCCACCACGTAGCGCCCGCGCCGCTGGCCATCGTCAAACAGGCGCACCCGCTCGGGCGGCACGGCCTGGCCCAGCACCTGCTCCTGCAGGTGCGAGCGCGCCAGGAAAGGCCCGTCCTCGCGCAGCAGCGCAATCACGTCCTGCGGATCGTCGAACATGGCGCGAAAGTTGCCCGCCAGGTACTGCGGCGACACCGACAGCACCAGCACGCCGGCAAAGTGCCCCTGGCGGTACAGCGCGCGCGACAGTTGCACCGACCACAGCCCCGACACCTTGCCCGGCACCGGCCGGCCGACGAACAGCCCGGCCGCCGGATTGCCCTGATGCACCCGGAAATGCTCGCGCTCGGCAATCGACACCGGCGCGCCACGCTGGCCCTCGGGCTGCAGGCTGGAGTAGACGACCTGGCCACCGGCGTCGGCCACCGACACCTGCAGCACCGCGCCCCGGGGGTAGGTCTGCAGCGTGCTGTGCACCAGATGCGCAAAGTCCTGACTATGGCCCTCCTGCCACTCGATTTGCATACTGCGCAGGCTGTAATCCAGGCCCGACAGCAGCGTCTGCACCTGCACCGCCACGGCCCGCGCCACCTGCTCGGCGCGCAGCCAGGCCTGCTGCTCGGTCGCCTCGCGCTGCGCCCGGGCGCTGTCGAGTTGCACCGACCAGTACACCCCCAGCGCCAGCAGGACGAAAAAAATGCCCACGAGCACGGCCCGGAAAACATGGCCCGCCCAGGCAATGCCAAGCCATCGGATCCAGGGATGGGAGGGTGCGGCTGCATCCATATGCACAAATACCAATAATCTCTATGGCCCCCATCCTACCCATACAGACGTTGTATCTACGCCCTAAAACCCTATGCCGGCGCCTGTGCCAGCGCCCACTGCACATGCTCGCGCACCAGGGCGCTGGCATCGTCGGCGCGGCTGTGCAGCGCCGCGCGCAGCGCCGGGGCGCTGGCGGCGTCGGCGCTGCGCAGCGCGTTGCCCAGGGCGATGGCGATGTTGCGCAGCCAGCGTTCGTGGCCAATGCGGCGCATGGGCCCGCCTTCGGTGTGGCGCAAAAACGTGGCCTCGTCCCAGGCGAAGAGCTGCACCAGCGGCTGGCCGACCAGGGGGCTGCGGGCGTCAAAATCGGGCAGCACGCTGGCGCGGGCGTACTTGTTCCAGGGGCAGGCAAGCTGGCAATCGTCGCAGCCGTAAATGCGGTTGCCGATCAGCGGGCGCAGCTCCAGCGGGATGGGGCCGGAATGCTCGATGGTGAGGTAGGAGATGCAGCGGCGCGCATCGAGCCGGTGGGGCGCGATGATGGCCTGCGTCGGGCACACGTCCATGCAGGCGCGGCAGCTGCCGCAGTGCGCCGTCACGGGGTCGCTGGGCGCAAGCGGCATATCGACGTAGATCTCGCCCAAAAAGAACATCGAGCCGCCCTCGCGGTGCAGCACCAGCGTGTGCTTGCCGCGCCAGCCCTGGCCGCTGCGCCGCGCCAGCTCGGCTTCGAGCACCGGGGCGGAGTCGGTGAACACCCGGTGCCCGAGCGGCCCCAGCTCCTGCGCGATGCGGTCGCACAGCTTTTGCAGGCGCGCGCGCAGCACCTTGTGGTAGTCGCGCCCCCGGGCGTAGACCGAGACGATGCCCTCCTGGGGGCGCTGCAGGCGCGCAAACTCCAGCGCCTGCCAGCCCGGTGGGGCATCAATGGGCGTATCGCGCGACAGGTAATCCATGCGCGCGGTAATGACGCTCACCGTGCCCGGCACCAGCTCCGCCGGGCGCGCGCGCTTGAGGCCGTGGCTTTCCATATAGTGCATCTCGCCATGGAACCCCTGGGCCAGCCACTGCATCAACCCCGGCTCTGCCGAAGACAAATCCACACCGGCGACGCCGATTTGGGAAAATCCCAGCTCTTGCGCCCATTGCCGTATCCGAGGAATCCATTGACTGCCGTCCATCACCATCGCCCGATTGTAGAAAGCCCCCCGGTGCTGGCCGAGCTGCACGCCACCTGGCACAACGAGGACGACACCGCCGCCTGGGCCCGCCGCCTGGCGGCGCAGCCGGCACTGGCGCAAGCC
>JAJTBK010000384.1 GCA_021286965.1 Comamonadaceae bacterium
GCTGATCGACGCCATGAGCTTCCAGTACCTGGTGGGCGCCGAGATCGACTACAAGGAAGACCTGCAGGGCGCGCAGTTCGTCATCAAGAACCCGAACGCCGAGACCACCTGCGGCTGCGGTTCGAGTTTTTCCTGAGGCGCCGCGCCCCTGCGCCCAGCTGCCAGCCGCCCCTTGCCGGGCGGCTTTTTTTATTCCTTGCCGCCCCATGCCCCTGGCCCGTGCCGCCTCCCGCTCCCGCCTGCTGTGGCTGGTGGCGTTGGGTTTTTTCATGCAGACGCTGGATGCCACCATCGTCAACACCGCCTTGCCGGCGATGGCGCAGAGCCTGGGCGAGAGCCCGCTGCGGATGCAGTCGGTGGTGGTCGCCTATTCACTCGCCATGGCGATGCTGATCCCGGCCTCGGGCTGGCTCGCCGATCGCTTTGGCATTCGCCGCGTGTACCTCGGGGCAATTGCCGCCTTCGTGCTCGGTTCGGTGCTGTGTGCGCTTGCGCCCCGGCTCGATGCCCTGGTGGCCGCGCGCGTGCTGCAGGGCCTGGGCGGGGCGCTGCTGCTGCCGGTGGGGCGCCTGGCGGTGCTGCGCATGGTGCCGCGCCAGGAGTTCTTGCACGCCATGAGCTTTGTCGCCATTCCTGGCCTGCTCGGGCCGCTGCTCGGGCCGACGCTCGGCGGCTACCTGGTGCAGGCGGCATCCTGGCACTGGATTTTTCTCATCAACCTGCCGGTGGGGCTGCTTGGCGGCTGGGCCACGCTGCGCGCCATGCCGCGCTTTCGCGGCCGCAGCGTGGCGCGCTTTGACAGCCGGGGCTACGCCCTGCTGGCGCTGGGCATGGTGGCGCTGTCGCTGGCGCTCGATGGCCTGGCCGGCCTGGGCTTGCGCCAGGCGGTGGTGCTGCTGCTGTGGGTGCTGGGCCTGGCGAGCCTGGCGGCCTATGCGCTGCACGCTGCGCGCAGCCCGGCGCCGTTGTTTGCGCCGCGCCTGTTTGCCATTGCCACCTTGCGCACCGGGCTGCTGGGCAACCTGTTTGCCCGCCTGGGCAGCGCCAGTATGCCGTTCCTGGTGCCGCTGCTGTTGCAGCTGGGTCTGGGCTACAGCCCGCTGGCGGCGGGGCTGATGATGCTGCCGGTGGCCCTGGCCGGCATCGCCATCAAGGGCGCAGCCACGCCCCTGATCACGCGCCTGGGCTACCGCCGCGTGCTGGTGGGCAACACCCTGGTGGTGGGCCTGAGCATGGCCAGCTTCGCCCTGGTGTCGCCGACGCAGCCGCTGGCCTGGCGTGTGGCGCAGCTGGCGCTGTTTGGCGCCGTCAATTCGCTGCAGTTCACGGCCATGAACACCGTCACTTTGAAGGATCTGCCGCCAGCGCTCACCAGCAGCGGCAACAGCCTGCTGTCGATGGTGCAGATGCTGGCCATGGGCATGGGGGTGGCGGCCGCCGGGGCGCTGCTGGGTGCGTTTGGGGCGCAGGCAGAGGGCCGGGTGCTGGCGGCGTTCCAGGGCACGTTTGTCTGCATGGGGCTGATCACGCTGCTGGCCGCCGGCATTTTTGCCCAGCTGCGCCCGGCTGACGAGCGTCCGGCCTAGGCGGGATAAATGGCGCCGAGCACCCGGGCGCCAGCGGCGCCGGTGACGGCGGCCAGGTTGCCCGGCAGGCGCTGCAGGCAGCGCTGCGCCAGCCAGGCGAAGGCGGTGGCCTCGACCTGCAGCGGCGGCAGGCCATGCTGCGCCGAAGATTGCACGCACCAGCCGGGCAGGCGTGCCGCCAGGCGCGCCATCAGTTGGCGGTTGTACGCGCCGCCACCGCAGACGATCAGCAGTTTGCTATTGTTTGCATAGCTGCTCGCGCAGTCTGCACAAGCGCTGGCGGTGAATTCAGTCAAGGTGGCCTGGACGTCGGCGGGCGCTGCCTGCGGCCCGTGGGCCAGGTGCGCCTGCAGCCAGGCCGGGTGGAACAGGTCGCGGCCGGTGCTTTTGGGCGGTGGCAGGGCGAGGAAGGGCTCGCGGCGCAGGGCGGCGAGCAAGTCGGGCAGCACCTGGCCGCTGGCGGCCCAGGCGCCGTCGGCATCGTACGGCTGGCCCCGGTGCTGCTGGCACCAGTGGTCGAGCAGGGCGTTGCCGGGGCCGCAGTCAAAGCCGAGCACGCTGGCGTCGGCGCACAGCACGCTCAGGTTGGCAATACCGCCGATGTTGAGCACTGCGCGTTCCTGCCCCGCCTGGCCGAAAAAGCCCTGGTGGAAGGCCGGCACCAGCGGCGCGCCCTGGCCGCCGGCGGCCACGTCGCGGCTGCGAAAGTCGGCCACCACGGCGATGCCGGTGAGCTCGGCCAGCAGGGCCGGGTTGTTCAGCTGCAGGGTGTAGCCGGTGCCGTCGAAGGCTTGCGGGCGGTGGCGCACCGTCTGGCCGTGGGCGCCGATGGCCTGTACGCAGTGGGCGGGGGTCTGGGTTTGCGCCAGCAGCTGCTGCACCGCCTGGGCGTAGGTGCGTGCCAGGGCGTTGGCGGCCAGGGCGGCGCGGTGCAGCTCGTCGGCGCCGCTGCCGTTGAGGGCCAGCAGCTCGGCGCGCAGGGCCGGCGCCAGGGGCAGGGCGACGTGGCCGCGCACCTCGGGCCGGGCAGCGCGCAAGTCTGCCAGCACGGCATCCACGCCGTCGAGCGAGGTGCCCGACATCAGGCCGATGAACAGCGCCAAGGGGCGGCCCTTTTTTGCCGGCCTTAGCGGGCGCTGGCTTGCTCGATGGTCTCGGCCGCAGCCAGCTGGCTGCCCATCATGCCGGCGACCTGGGCGAAGGCCTGGCGCTGGCTGGCGGGGATGGGGGCTGCGGCCTCGCTTTGCTGGGCGATGGTCATGGGGTCTTTTTGCTGGCCGTTGACGCGGAATTCAAAGTGCAGGTGCGGCCCAGTGGCCCAGCCGGTGGCGCCGACGGCGCCAATCAGCTCGCCCTGGGTGACGCTGGCGCCTTTTTTCACGTCGATGCGGCTCAGGTGCGCGTACACCGTCTCGTGGCCGTTGCGGTGCTTGATGAAGACGACGTTGCCAAAGCCGTTTTGCACGCCGGCGAATTCGACCACGCCATCGCCCACGGTGCGCACCGGCGTGCCGTGCGGGGCGGCCAGGTCGGTGCCGTTGTGCGCGCGCCAGGTGTTCAAGATGGGGTGAAAGCGCATCTTGAAGCCGCTGGAGACGCGGGTGTAGGCCACGGGTGAGGTCAGGTAGGCGCGCTGCAGGCTCTCGCCGTTGGCCTGGTAGTAGCTGCCCTTGCGCGCGCCCGGCGCCTGGAACCAGATGGCCTGGTGCGTCTTGCCGTTGTTGTTGAATTGCGCGCTCAGCAGGCGGCCGCTGCGCAGCGGCTCGCCATCGGCTTCCAGGGTTTCGTAGACGACGGCAAAGTGGTCGCCCTTGCGCAGCGAGCGGCGAAAGTCGATGCTGCCGGAGAACACGTCGGCCACCTGGTTGGCCACGGCGTCGGGGATGCGGGCCTCGTCGGTGGCGGCAAACAGGTTGCTGTGGATGACGCCGCCGGCCAGGCGGCTGCCGATCTGTAGCTGGCCGGTCTCGATGCGCGAGGCCCAGGCGCCGGCGGCGTTGCGCTCGATCACCAGGCGCTTGAAATTGCCGCTGTCGTCGGGCGCCCAGCGCGCCGTCAGGCGCACCAGGCGGTGGTCGTCGCTGGCCTCGGCCGTGACCAGGCGGGCGCTGCGCCCGAGCAGTTGCTGCTGCGCCAGGTTGTCCTTGCGCAGGAAGGCAGCGGCCACCGGATCGGCCACGCCCAGGCGCTGCAGCAGCGACTCGGCAGTGTCGCTGCTGCGCACCTGGTCGGAGCGGTAGAGCGAGAACGCCGGCATGTCGTCGGCCAGGGCGGCCAGGGTCTGGCCCTCGGCCAGCGACTGCACCGGCAGGCTGACGGTGCTGACCGGCATGTCGGCGGGATCGGGCCCGAGCGACGCCACGGCATAGGCGCCGCCGCCGCCGGTGAGCAGCAAGGTGGCGATGGCGGCGGTGATGCGGCGGGGGTGCTGGTGGGCGCTGCGCGCGAGGGCGGCGAGCAAAGCCTTGCAGGCGGTGGTGAAACCGTGGTTCAAGAGTTCATCCCCAGGGTAGTGCGGGCCCGAAAAGGCAAAACCCCGCCAGTGGCGAGGGGCCGGGGCGCGCTGAACGAGCCGGAAAAAATGCCTTCGATGCGCTCGAAGGAGGCGGCCCTACTAGAATCCGCCTTTTGCAAATGAGGCCGAAGTATAGCGGCGAGCGCTCTCCCGGCATCCTCGAAAACCCTTATGAATCAATCTGCTACCACGTCCCCCGCGCCCAGCGCCGCAGTGCGCCAGGCCATGGAAATCAGCCTGCGCGGCGTCGATGAATTGCTGCCCCAGGACGAGTGGTTGAAGAAACTCATGCGCGCCGAGGCCAGCGGCCAGCCGCTGCGCATCAAGCTCGGCCTGGACCCGACGGCGCCCGACATCCACCTGGGCCACACCGTGGTGCTGAACAAGATGCGCCAGCTGCAGGACCTGGGCCACCAGGTGATCTTCCTCATCGGCGACTTCACCACGCTGATTGGCGACCCGTCCGGGCGCAACAGCACGCGCCCGCCGCTCACGGCCGAGCAGATCCAGGCCAATGCCCAGACCTACTACACCCAGGCGGCGAAGGTGCTCGACCCCGCCAAAACCGAGGTGCGCTACAACAGCGAGTGGTGCGACGCGCTGGGCGCGCGCGGCATGATCGAGCTGGCGGCCAAGTACACCGTGGCGCGCATGATGGAGCGCAACGATTTCCACCAACGCTTTACCGACGGCAGCTCCATCAGCCTGCATGAATTTTTGTACCCGCTCTTGCAGGGCTACGACTCGGTGGCGCTGAAGGCCGACCTGGAGCTGGGCGGCACGGACCAGAAGTTCAACCTCATGATGGGCCGCCACCTGCAGCAGGAGTGGGGCCAGGAGCCGCAGTGCGTGCTCACCATGCCGCTGCTCGTCGGCCTGGACGGGGTGCACAAGATGTCCAAGTCCAAGAACAACTACGTCGGCATCACCGAGGACGCCAACACCATGTTCGCCAAGGTGCTGTCGATCTCCGACGACCTGATGTGGGACTGGTACACGCTGCTGTCGTTCCAAAGCCTGGCGCAGATCGCCGCGCTCAGGGCCGAGGTTGCCGGTGGGCGCAACCCCAAGGATGCCAAGGTGCTGCTGGCCAAGGAAATCACCACGCGCTTTCACAGTGCGGCGCTGGCCGATGCGGCCGAGCAGGATTTCATGAACCGCGCCAAGGGCGGTATTCCGGATGAGATTCCCGAGGTGCAGCTCACCGGCGCGCCGCTGGGCATGGGCGCGTTGCTCAAGCAGGCCAACCTGGCGCCTTCGACCAGCGAGGCCAATCGCCTGATCGACGGCGGCGGCGTGCGCGTCGATGGCAGCGTGGTCAGCGACAAGGGCCTCAAGCTCGCTGCCGGCACCTACGTGGTGCAGGTGGGCAAGCGCAAGTTCGCGCGCGTGACCCTGGCCTGAGCGGCCGGGACGGGCTCAGAGCGTGTTGACGATCTCTTTGCCCTCGACAATCCTGGGGTGAAAAGAAAGCCGTACCCAAGCG
>JAJTBK010000419.1 GCA_021286965.1 Comamonadaceae bacterium
GGGGGGCTGGCGCAGGCGGCAAGCAGGACGGCGCTGGCGAGCAGGCAGGGCAGGGTGGTGGCTTTCATGGCGCCATTGTCCCGGCATACTTGCGCCTTCGTCGGCGCAGGGGCGCCGTAGCGGCAGCACACCATGCACACTTTTTACTGGCACGACTACGAAACCTTTGGCGCCACCCCCCGGCGCGACCGCCCGGCGCAGTTCGCCGGCATCCGCACCGATGCCGAGTTGAACGAGATCGGCGCGCCCCTGATGCTCTACTGCCGCCCGGCGCCCGACTACCTGCCCGAGCCCGAGGCCTGCCTGATCACCGGCATCACGCCCCAGCGGTGCCTGGAAAAGGGCGTGCCCGAGCACGAGTTCGCGCGCCGCATCGAGGCCGAGCTGGCGCAGCCGGGCACTATTGGCGTGGGCTACAACACCATCCGCTTCGACGACGAGGTCACGCGCCACCTGTTCTGGCGCAACCTGATCGATCCCTACGCGCGCGAGTGGCAAAACCAATGCGGCCGCTGGGATTTGCTCGACGTGGTGCGCATGTGCTACGCCCTGCGCCCGGACGGCATCGTCTGGCCGAAGAAGGATGACGGCGCGCCCAGCTTCAAGCTCGAAGACCTGTGCCGCGCCAACGCCATTGCGCACGAGGCGGCGCACGACGCGCTCTCGGACGTGCGCGCCACCATCGCCCTGGCGCGCCTGGTGCGCCAGCACAACCCGCGCCTGTTCGACTTTGCCCTGTCGCTGCACAAGAAAGACCGCGTGGCGCAGGAGCTGCGCCTGCCGACGACGCCAGCGCAGGCACGGCCGTTCTTGCACGTCTCGGGCATGTTCGGCACCGAGCGCGGCTGCCTGGCCGTGATGTGGCCGCTGGCGAGCCACCCGACGAACAAAAACGAGCTGCTGGCCTGGAACCTGGCGCAAGACCCCTCGGTGCTCGCCAGCCTGGGCGCAGACGAACTGCGCCAGCGCCTGTTCACACGCCAGGCCGACCTGCCCGAGGGCGTGACGCGCCTGGCGCTCAAAAGCGTGCACCTGAACAAATCGCCCATGGTGGTGGGCAACCTCAACACCCTCACGCCCGCGCTGGCCGAGCGCTGGGGCATCGACCTGGCGCAGGCCGCGCGCCACGCCGAGGCCGCGCGCGCGCTGCCGGACATGAGCGCGCTCTGGGCCGAGGCGTTTGCGCGCCCGGCCCCGGCCGAGGCACCGGACGTGGAGCAGGATTTGTACGGCGGCTTCATCGGCAACGAAGACCGCCAGCGCCTGAACCGCCTGCGCACCCTGGCACCGGCGGAGCTGGCGCAGGCGCACCCGGGCTTTGACGACCCGCGCCTGCCGGAGCTGGTGTTTCGCTGGCGCGCGCGCAACCACCCCGCCAGCCTGACGCCGCCCGAGCAGCAGCGCTGGCTGGCGCATTGCAGCGCGCGCCTGCTGCACGGCGCCGGCGGGGGCCTGACGGTGCAGGCTCTGTTCGACCGCATCGACCCGCTGATGGAGCAGGCGCAGGAGCGCGACGACGAGCGCGCGCAAGAGCTGCTGGCCGCGCTGTACGACTGGGCCGAGGAGTTGGCAGCGGCCCTGGATTCTGAATAAAAAACGCTGCTAGCGCTTATCTGGCAAGCGCTAGCAGCTATAAAAACAATAGTAAAAATGCACAATCCCCACGACCCGCGCGTGCTACCCATGCGCGACGGCGTCAACCCCAGCTGCGTCGTACTGCCGTCGCAGGGCCAGGGCAGCCTGCTCGACTTCCTGTGCCAGCGCCTGCCCGCCGTGGCGCGCGCCGACTGGTGCCAGCGCATGGCAGCGGGCGAGGTGGTGGATGAGTTCGGCCAGTGCGTCACGCCCGAACGCAGCTTCGTGCCCGGCATTCGCCTGTACTACTACCGGGCGCTGGCGCAGGAGGCGGCCATCCCCTTCGAGGCCGAAGTGCTCTACCAGGACGAACACCTGCTGGTGGCCGACAAACCGCACTTCCTGCCCGTGGTGCCCGGCGGCGCCTACCTGCAGCACACGCTGCTGGTGCGCCTCAAGCGCGCGCTGGGCCTGGCCGAGCTCTCGCCCATCCACCGCATCGACCGCGACACCGCCGGCCTGGTGCTGTTTTCCGTGCAACGCGCCACGCGCGGGCGCTACCAGGCGCTGTTTCGCGAGCGCAGCGTGCACAAGGTGTACGAGGCCATCGCCCCCTGGCGCCCAGAGCTGCACTTTCCGCGCGAACACCGCAGCCGGCTGCAGGAATGCGGGCACTTCTTTCGGATGCACGAGGCGCCGGGCGAGGCCAACAGCTGCACGCGCATGTCCATCATCGAAGTGGCCGCCCCCTGGGCGCGCTACCGCCTTGAACCCGTGAGCGGCAAGCGCCACCAGCTGCGCGTACACATGGCCGCGCTCGGCCTGCCGCTGCGTGGCGACGCGTTCTACCCCGAGGTGGATGATCCGCCGCCGGGCGATTACTCCCGCCCCCTGCAACTGCTGGCACGGGAACTGGCGTTTTGCGACCCGGTGACGGGGCAGGAGCGGGTCTTTGCCAGCCGGCGGCAGCTGCAGGCGTTGTGAGTGTTTGTGGTCTTTGGGGAAAAAGAGTCTGAATGACCAAGGAATGGTGTAGCTACCTCTAA
>JAJTBK010000422.1 GCA_021286965.1 Comamonadaceae bacterium
GACACCACCCTGCCCACGTTGCTGTCGGTGGTCGGTGCGAACACGGTGCTCATGCTCGGCTCCGTTTGCTACTACATGGGCTGCCGCACCTTCTTCGGGCACGCCAGCACCTGGCGCACCTGGGGCCTGTACCTGCTGCTGGCCGTGCTGCTGCAGACCGGGGTGGACGTGGTGGCGCAGAACTACCAGGTGCGCCTGATCGTCTTTACCGCCCTGGCGCTGGCCATTTACGCCGCCAACCTGCGCTTCATGCTGCGCTTTGGCGGCCGGCGCCTGCCGGCGCGCATGGCGCAGCTGGTGCTGGGCGGGCACTTTCTGGTTCTTTTCGTGCGGCTGACGACCGCCAGTGCCGGCATGGTGGGCGAAAGCCTGATGGAGGCCAACTGGCTGCAGACGCTGTACATCGCCTCGTACGTGCTGACGGTGCTGCTGCTGTCGATCGCCGCCGTGCTGATGGCCACCGATGGCCTGGTCACCCAGCTCGAACACCTGGCCACGCACGACCCGCTGACGCACGCCCTGAACCGCCGCGCCTGGCTGCAGCGCGCCGCCGACGAGCTCACCCGCAGCCAGCGCAGCGGACGCGGCCCCGCGCTGGCCATGCTGGACCTGGACCACTTCAAAAAGCTCAACGACACGCACGGCCACCAGCATGGCGACGCCGTGCTGGTGCACTTCGCGCAAACCACGCAAGCGCTGCTGCGCCGCGCGGATCGCTTCGGGCGCTACGGCGGCGAAGAATTCGTGCTGCTGCTGCCCGAAACCCCGCTGCACGCGGCGCAAGGGGTCACGCAGCGCATCCACAGCGCCCTGGCCAGCGGCCACGCGCTGGACTGCCAGCTGAGCATTGGCCTGACGACCTGGCACGGCCCGACCGACACGCTCGACGCCATGCTGGCACGGGCCGACAAGGCGCTCTACCAGGCCAAAGCGCAGGGGCGCAACCAAACCTGCGTCGCCTGACCTGCGGCTTGATGGCTTGATTTAGGCCGACTGCTGCGACACCCCGGCCGACTCAAAGCTCGCCATCTCCGCCAGGATGCGGCAGGCCGAGGCCAGCAGCGGCCAGGCCAGCGCCGCACCCGAGCCCTCGCCCAGGCGCAACCCCAGGTCCAGCAGCGGCTGCGCCTGCAACTGCGCCAGCAGCGCGCCATGGCCGCGCTCGCCCGAGCGGTGTGCAAACACGCAGCGCTGCAGCACCGTCGGCGCCAGGCGCGCGGCCACCAGCACGGCAGCGCAGGTGATGAAGCCATCGGCGACGATCACGCGCCGCTCGCTCGCCGCCTGCAGCACGGCGCCGGTGAGGGTGGCAATCTCAAAACCGCCCAGCGCCGCCAGGGCATCGAGCGGCTCCTGCGCCGTGGGGTTGGCGTCCAGCGCCTGCTGCAGCACCACCAGCTTGCGGGCGATACCCGCCGCATCGAGCCCGGTGCCCGCACCCACGCAGTCAGCCAGCGCCAGCCCGCCCAGGCGCGCCAGCAGCAGCGCGGCGGCCGAGGTGTTGCCAATGCCCATTTCGCCCAGCAGCAGCGCATTACCCGGCAGCGCCCGCACGATGTCCATGCCGTTGGCCAGCGCCTGCTGGCACTGCACCGCGCTCATCGCCGGGCCCACACTCGCATCCTGCGTGCCGGCGGCAATGCGGTACGACAGCAGGCACGGCGCCCCGGGCGCCGCCGCGCGCGGGGCGATGGCCCGCGCCACGCCGCAATCGACCACCGACAGCTGCAGCCCATGCTGGCGCGCGAGCACGCTCACGGCGGCGCCACCGGCGAGAAAGTTCTCCACCATCTGCCAGGTGACGTCGCTCGGGTAGGCCGAGACGCCACGCGCCGCCAGGCCATGGTCGGCAGCGCAGACCAGCATCTGCGGCGCCTGCAGCTGCGGCTGCTCGCTGCCCAGGATCAGGCCCAGGCGCAGCGCCAGCGCTTCGAGCTGCCCGAGCGCACCCAGGGGCTTGGTTTTGTGGTCCAGCACATGCTGCAGGCGCGCGCGCAGCGCAGCGTTGTCCAGCTCGGGAATCGAAGGGAGTTGAAAGTGCATAGATTGTTTACTACAAAATAAATAGCTGGTAGCGCTGACAAACAAAGGGCCAGAGCCCAATTTCATTCCAAAATTTGCTCCAGGCTGCCGGGCGCAAACCACTGCCCCAGGCCGCTGGTCATGCGCTCGAACGCCTGCTCCAGCGTCGGCGCGCTGGCGCCAAACAGGGCCTGCAGCACGCTGGCATTTTCAAACAGGCCGTGCAGGTACAGCCCGAGCACGTTGCCCGCCGGGTTCTGCCAGGCCAGGCCGGGCAGCACCTCGCGCGCGACGTCGCCCTTGGCCGCCATGGCCGGGTGCTGCGCCGTCTGGCCGTGGTGAATCTCGTAGCCCTGCAGCGCCACCCCCGCCAGCGCCTGCCAGGCGCCGTGCAGTGCCCCCAGGCGGTACTGGCCGGGGCGCACGGTTTTCTCGCGTTCAAAGCTCGTCACCAGCGGCAGCAGGCCCAGGCCAGGGCCGTTGCCATCGACGCCCTGGGTGTCGATCAGCGCCTCGCCCAGCATCTGCAGGCCACCGCAAATGCCCAGCACGCGCCCACCGCGCGCGGCGTGCGCTGCCACTGCGGCATCGAGCCCCTGCGCCCGCAGCCAGGCCAAATCTGCCGCCGTGGCCTTGGAGCCTGGCAGGATGACCCAGTCGGCCCCCGCCAGCTCGGCCGGGCTGCGCGCCCACGACAGCGCCACGCCAGGCAGGTTTTTGAGCGGCTGGAACTCATCGAGGTTGCTGATGCGCGGATAGGCCACGACGGCAATGCGCGTGTGCACCGCCCCGCTGCCGGTGCTGCGGGCGTCGAACACGCCGTCTTCCTCGGGCAGGCCGTGCTGCCACTGCATGGGAATGGTGGCCAGCACGGGCACGCCGGTTTTCTCCTGCAGCAGCTGCGGCGCCGGCGCCAGCAAGGCGGCGTCGCCCCGGAATTTGTTGAGCACAAAGCCCGCCAGCAGCGCCTGATCGGCCGGCGCCAGCAGCGCCCAGGTGCCGAACAGGTGGGCAAAGGCGCCGCCCCGGTCGATGTCGCTCACCAGCAGGCAACGCGCCTGCCCGTGGTGCGCCACGCGCAGGTTGACGACGTCGCTGGCCATCAAGTTGATCTCGGCCGGCGAACCCGCGCCTTCGATCACCACCACGTCGTTCTCGGCGCGCAAAGCATCGAGCGCGGCCGCAATCTGCGGCCACACCCGCTGGCTGCGCCCGCGCCAGGGCAGCGCGCTCAGCGCCGCATCCACCTGCCCGAGCAGCACCACCTGGCTGTGGGTGTCGGCCTCGGGCTTGAGCAGCAGCGGGTTCATGCGCACATCGGGTACGGCCCGTGCGGCCAGGGCCTGGAAGTACTGCGCACTGCCGATCTCGCCATACCCGCCCTCGGGCGTGGCCACCACGCGCGCGTTGTTGCTCATGTTCTGCGCCTTGAACGGCGCCACCTTCAAGCCCTGATTGCTGTAGTAGCGGCACAGCGCCGTCGCCAGCCAACTCTTGCCCGCACCGCTGCTGGTGCCCAGCACCATGACGCAGCGCGCCGGCCCGCAAAGGGTTTTTTCCATAGCTCCATCGCTTCGGTTTGTTTCAAAAATGATAGCTGCTGGCGCAGTAACCACGTGGGATTCCTGGCATTGAAGACATCAAGCCAGCGGCCAGATGAAGGCAACCCCAAAACACTGCTACAATGGCAGGCTCCGGAGAGGTGGATGAGCGGTTTAAGTCGCACGCCTGGAAAGCGTGTGTGGGCTAATCCCCACCGCGGGTTCGAATCCCGCCCTCTCCGCCAACTTAAAATAAGTCCTTGATTTACAAGGACTTTCATGAAAATCAACAGGTTACAGCAGCCAAGTCGTACGGAAACGTCATACGGCGAGGTGAAAATGAACCTGTTTGTGCCCCCAGGCGGCAAGACGAAGAATTGGTATGTTCGCGTCTATGTCCCAGCCGAGCTTCTTGAGTTCTACCGAGAGGCAGAATTCAAAAAATCAACCCGAACTACTGACCGCGTGCTAGCCGAAGCACGGGCAGCTGCGTTCGTGCTTGAAAAAAGTCGCGAGTTTCTTTCCAAACGGGAGTTGCTGAAGGGGTGCACAACCGAGCAGCCTCAGGCGGTCGTGCTCGATGCATCCCTGATTCAGAAAATCGCGCACATTCGCCTTGCAAGCCTGGTGCGCTTCGACGATGAAGAACGGAGCTTGATTGATGAACCCGAGCAGTGGGATGAGCATGACGAGCTCATCAAGCTCAGCCTAGACGACCTGAAGAAGCTCATTGCCCGTCGCAAGTCGGCCCCCGGCTACGAACGCTTCGTGGAAACGGTCATCGAGTTTGCACACGTGACGGGCTACGACATCGACAAACAGGACCCGATGCTGGCGGAGTTCATCGACGCCATGGTCAAGGTTGAGAAACGCGCCTACGAACTGATGGAGCGGCGCAGCCAAGGCGAATTGGCTGACTTGGCTGAGGGCGAGTCCGGCCCCTGGCTTGGCGAACTGCTGCAAGGCTGGGAAAAAGAACATGCGCCGAAAGACCCTAAGACGCGCAGCAGCTACCCGATGTCGAGTGGGCGAGAAAACTCGTTCTTCATTGCCTCAGTCATGATTCAGGCCCTCCACACGCTGAGCGAGCCAGGCATCCACATCGACGGCCCGCCAACGCAATAGGCGTGCCCCCTCAATGCGCAGACGCGGCGGCACTGCGGCCGGATTACGGCGCAGGTCCTTGCGGATGGTTTCTGGGCTCCGGCCCAAGAGGCTTGCGAGGTCTCGCAGTGCGAGGACCGATTTCGTTTCTGACATTGATTTGCTCCACGCCGATGGTCGGAGCACGAGAGCGCCGGCGGCGCCCTCTCGTGCCCGCTGGCGCCACAAAACGGCTCCAGCTGGCACGTTTAGGAGCATGTTTTAGCCTTGCTGAAAAAAAAGCGGCCACCAGGGCCGCATGACGAAGCCGACGAGTGCTCTTGCACAAAGGCGACTCGTAGTCCGAAAACGACGGCTAGGCCGTCTCGTCTTCAGGCATTTCGCCCGCGTAACGCTCATTGTTGGGGTTCAACTGGTCCGAATGGTTGTCCTGCGCATGGTGATATGCATCGTTATTCGGATTCATGCTGTCGCTACGGTCATCGTTCGGTGTGCGTCCCATGGAAGTACTCCTTGAATAAAACTTGATGAGTGGAAAACGTGAATGGTGTCGCGCCAAGGCTTGAAGCCTGTGGCTGTATCACTTCGAACGAGGCGGATTGTTGCCCCGTCCGGGACCGGAAGGATTGCCCGTCTTGCTAGGGCCATTTGTGGGGGTATTGCTCATAAATTTCTCCAAGGTCCCGGCAAAAGGACGAGCTGCGCCGTGCCCGGGACCACGCCCCGTGCAGCTCGATTTAAAAAAGGATGCTTGGTTACCGACTAACCGGTTGCCACTTGAGAAGCCGCCAGTGCTGCTTGATGTGAGCGCTTGAGCCTGGCGCAGATGTCCTCCACGCTGGCATGGCTCCACGGCACCGATTTATGACGGCCACTATCAGTCAGCTCGGCAAGGGAAATGCTCAATCGCGTTCCAAAAGGAGGAGGACAGGTGGGTGCCTTCCACTCCTTGAATGGAATTTGGTCAGCTCTCACGCGAACATCAATCCGTCCTGGAGCGGCATCGACGGACCAGTATTTCAGCGGCCATTCAGACAGATGCGGTAACAGTGCCTCCCAAAGGCCCGAGCAAAGCCAATTCACCACGATGAACTTGGCTCGCCCCTCTTCAGAGAAGCTAGCCAAAGTGGACGCAGGCATTTCGGAGAGCGCCCCGTGATGCACTTCAAGCAACGTCTCTTCGGAACTGGCTTGCTGGGCTTCAACCTCCTGCGGCGAGGGGTACTTCTTAATCAGAAGGCAAAGGTTGGCTATGACCGAGGGCGACCGAATGCCGTCGAACGTTTTCACATAGTCAAAGTACTCATGTGCTTCGATGCTCATCTGGTCGAGCCAAAAGCCGTCGTTATCTGTAGGGGCGACCCAAATCAGCCCCGCTTCGGCGGGCTGGCAACGCACAAACCGCATCTCGCGTACCCATTCGGGAATCCTCATGTGCATCCACGAAACTTTGAACCAGGGCTTTTCGTTGCTGAATGTGATGACTGAATCGCCGAATGAGCTGGACTGTCGAACGTCTGCCCACTCAGCTCGCAAAGCCTGCATGACCCCATGGATTCCGCCAAGGAGCTCATGTCGAATGGGCCCTGGCGGCCCACTGCCGATAAGCAGCCACAGTCCCTCATGACCCACAGGTCGCAGCATCTGGCGCCGAGTCATTCCCGTGATGGCAGAGAGTGTCGTCCATCGTTCCTTCGATGCACTTAAAGGAGCGATTTCCAGTTCACGATTCAACTCTTCAGCCAACCCCCTGACGGGGTCGTCATATCCTCTTTCTCGGAAATATTGGAGAGCATTTTCGAGCTCTGGGACAGTCTCTTCTTGCGCGCGTTTGCGAAGCAACGCCTCCAGCTCGTTGACATAACTGGGGGCGGGCTCAGGCGTGGGAAGCGGGTGTTCGCCACGCAGAATCTCGACAGTCGTTTTCAAGACAGTGGCAAGGTGCTGAGCCAACCCAGCGTCCAGCGTGCCCTTCTTTTCCCAACGCTGGCCGGTATTTTTAAGACTTGCCTGGCTCGTCCAACGCTTTTCGGCTAAGCCGTAAACTGCTTCCGCCAA